>JAKSUM010000032.1 GCA_024409025.1 bacterium
GCGCCAAACGAAGGGGCTGGCGGCGGAGCCGGAGGTGCCGGAGGTGCGCCAAACGACGGGGCTGGCGGCGGAGCCGGAGGTGCCGGAGGTGCGCCAAACGAAGGGGCTGGCGGCGGAGCCGGAGGTGCCGGAGGTGCGCCAAACGGAGGAGCTGACGGCGGTGCCGGCGGTGCCGGAGGTGCCGGAGGTGCGCCAAACGGAGGGGCTGACGGCGGTGCCGGAGGAACTCCAAACGAAGGGGCTTTCTGCCCAAACGCTGCAGATTGAGCCTGATTCATTACAGGAGTGGCGGACTGCACAGGAGGCTCGTCCATCTGAGAGACATTGGGAAGCTTATAAACCTTTAACGGCTCCAGCTTCGGCCTTTCCCTCTTTGCCCTCATGAATGCCTGTATTTCAGAGGCATTTGGCAAGGATATCCTTGTAGTTTCCGCAGATCCTTCAGCAAACACTGGCAGGGAAGGAGCGGCAGAAACCCTTGCTGACGTTATGTCTTCCGCTATCTGAGCATTTGAGGAGAATCCATAGTGCTCCTCAAGCGCGCTTATCCACGAGGCATATTTTTCATTGACAGACGTAAAAAGCCCCTTCTGAGGCATGACAGGGGCAAAACCTGCCGCCTTTATGGCCGAAAGGGAATTTATCCTTTCATCAAGCGCTATTTTGGCGGCAATGGCATTTCCAAGACATGTAACTGTCTTTGATTCGGTAAATTCTACGGGCCTGTTAAATATATTTGCAAGATATGAAGCAAAAAACGACCATTGATCAGTATTTGAGATAAACTTTATCTTTGAGAACGCCCCGCCAATAGACTGAATCCTCCTTAAGATGCCGTATATGGAAAAAGCGATACCTTCAAACATGGAATACATCATATCAAAAGGAGACGCTGAAAAATCCATTCCGGTAAAAGCCCCTGTCATGTCCGAATCCCAAAAAGGAGTCCTCTCTCCACAGAAATATGTGAAGCATGCGGCGCTTCCAGGCTGCATAAAGCGCTTCGACATTTCCGACTTAAACACCTCAGGATCAACTCCTACAGGGAACAGAGTCTTAAGGAAATGGCGTATTGCTCCGTTTCCGGCATTTGTCGTCCCTCCCCATATATATGACTCCTCATCGGCAAGATTATACCAAAGGCCAAGAGACGGCTCTCTGCGTGCAGGAAGAGCTCCTGAAAGAACCTGCACGTTTGAAGTGAAATCCATATTTATGCAGACCTCTTCAGCCGGAGCGACTCCTGCGCCAAGATTTGACGCCGAATAAGAAGAAGAGCCTACAATTACGGGAATCTTGTCTCCAAGTCCGCACATTCTCGCAATATTGCCTGAAAGATATCCGGCGACATCATACGGCGATCTTATCTGAGGCAGCTTGGCTTCAGAAATCTCAAGAAATTTGAGTATTTCAAAATTCCATTCCTTCTCAATCACATCGAGCATTCCGGATGCGGAGGCAGTTGAGAAATCTTCACAAATCCTTCCGGAAAGAAGAGTAAGAATATAACTCTTCAGAGACATAATCTTATAGGAGGAAGCCATCTTCTCAAAATTTCTGCTCTTCATCCTAAACAGGCGCTCAAGAGGAGAAAAAGAGGAAACAGGGCATCCGCTAATCTCATAAAATTCAGCAGCCTTCTGCTGCAGCTGCTTTGCCTCAGCTCTTGTCAGGGATTTATTGTCCCCCCATAACGACACCATAGAAAGAGGATTCCCTCCCCTGTCCACGCATATGAAGGAATGCGGTTCGGCAGAAAAACACAGAGCCGAAATCGTACCGCTCTTCCCCTTCAACTTAGCAATGGTCCTTCTTACGGCGTCAACGAACATCCTCATAACCTCATCAGGATGTATTTCCGTTACAAACCTTGAAAAAGGAATGAAAGAATGCGCCGAAGGATGAAGCTCGTCATCAAACACGCATGAATCAATGCCTGACAACGATATGTTCACAGTAAGAATATACTTCATGCTTGTCCACCCTCAAAAAATTTCTAACAAATTTTTCTATCCCAAGTCTTTTTTTTCCTTGTTTACAGCCTGCTTATGATATTATAAGCAGGGAAATTTCTCAGATTGAAAAAATATATAAAATATTGCAGGCTTTAACTTAAATGCAAGGAGAAAAATATATAATGGATCTTGTAATCAAAAGCGCAAAAATCGCAACAGAGACAGGAGTCTTTGTAGGAGACATCGGCGTAAAAGACGGTAAAATAGCGGCCATATCGCAGTTTGGCAGCCTGAGCGGGAAAAAAGAAATAGACGCATCAGGCCTTATAGCGATGCCTGGCGTTATCGATGCCCATACGCATTTCGAGCTTCCTATAATGAATTCATCAACGGCTGATGATTTTGAGAGCGGATCAAAAGCCTGCGCTGCCGGCGGCGTAACCACATTTATAGACTTTGTAACTCAGGAAAAGGGACACACGCTGTATCAGGATCTCGCAGACAGAATGGCTCAGGCAGATCCCAAGGTATATGTCGACTATTCCCTCCATATCGGAATAACCGATTTCAATAAGGAATCCTTTGAAGCGATACCGAAGATCATAAAAATGGGAATCCCTTCCTTCAAAATCTATATGTCATATGCCGATGAAGGATGGATGGCATCCGAAGGCGATCTTGTCGAGGTTATGGAGCTGACAAGGGACAACGGCGGCATAATGGGAGTCCATGCGGAGAACCAGTCGATAATAGACAAATACACGAAAGAGCTTGTGGCTCAGGGTAAGCTTTCATATGAGAACCATGCAAAATCAAGGCCTCATTACAGTGAAGTGGAAGCCCTCAGAAGAGTCCTCTATCTCGCAGAGCTTACGGCAAGCCCGCTTCATATATTCCATCTTACGACAGGCGAAGGCGCAAGGCTTGTTGCAGAATCAAGAGGCAAAGGCGTAGCAGTATCGGCTGAGACCTGCCCCCATTACCTCATACTCGATGAGAGCATCTATAAAGGAGAAAAGGGATGGCTCTATCCCAGCTGCCCGCCAGTAAGATTCAGAAGTGACAGCGAAGTCCTTTGGAAGGCTCTTTCAATCGGCTCGGTACAGTCAATAGCCACTGATCACTGTTCATTCACAGTAGAGCAGAAGGAGCAGTTTAAGGACGACTTCAGAAAGATTCCGAGAGGTCTGCCCGGCTGCGAAACTCTTCTTCCCATGATCTATACAAGAGGAGTCAAAAAAGGAAGAATCAGCCTTGAGAAGATGGTATCAGCCCTCTCGGCAAATCCTGCAAGAATATTCGGCCTCTATCCCCAGAAGGGCAGCTTCAATATCGGAGCAGACGCCGACATAGCAATATTCGATCCCAATACCGAATATATTATGTCTCCAGAGCTTATGCATATGAAAGCCGGATACACGCCATACGACGGAAAGAGGACATACGGCATAACAAAGTACACTATCTCAAGAGGCGAGGTAATATACGACAACGGAAGATTCACTGCAGAAGCAGGCAGGGGCAGATTCGTTAAGAGATTCAGAAGCCCTGAATTCTTCTAAGATTAACTTAAACGAGGCTTTAACGCCTCGTTTTTTTTATTGATAAAATAAGTCTCTTTTTTTCTGAAAAAAATCTGTAAGACTTGTTTTTTTAAAAAAAAATAAATATAATTAATAAATATACATTTTAGAAAACATTAGGAGACGGCAGTTAAGTTTATGATTTTAAACAGCAATCCTTCAGTTTACGAAATAAACACAAGAATATGGGTTGATGACATCGCAAACAGCACCGGCAGAAAGACAGACCTGTCATCAATACCGGATGAAATCATAGCGGAAATAAAAGAAAAGGGCTTTGACTGCATATGGCTCATGGGAGTATGGGAGCCTTCTCCTGCAGGCAGAGAGATAGCGGCAGCCCATCAGGGGCTTAGGGATGAATTCAAAAGATCTCTTCAGGATCTTGAAGAAAAAGACATAATAGCATCTCCTTATGCCGTTCATGATTACAATGTGTCTGAAAAGCTTGGCGGAAATGAAGCCCTCAAAATATTCAGGGAAAAAGCGGCAGCACACGGATTAGGGCTTATACTCGACTTTGTTCCAAACCACACGGCAACTGATCATCCATGGATAAAGGAACATCCCGACTACTATGTCAGGGGCACATATCAGGATATGGTAAGGGACAGCTCGACATTCTTCAACGCAGGAACTGATTCCGAGCCTGTGATAATAGCGCATGGCAAGGATCCCTACTTCCCAGGATGGACAGACACGGCACAGCTGAATTATTTCAATCCCGAGCTGAAGAAAGCCGCTACAGGAGTACTTCTGAAAATAGCGGGAATGTGCGACGGAGTCAGATGCGACATGGCAATGCTTGTAATGAACGGCATACACTATCAGGTATGGGGAGACAGGCTATTCCTTGAGGGGCAGGCAAAAAGCTCCAGAGAAGAATTCTGGGCATCGGCAATAAAATTCATAAAGAAATCATATCCCAACTTTAAATTCATAGCAGAGGCTTACTGGATGCAGGAAGGACCGCTTCAGGAGCTTGGATTTGATTACACATACGACAAGGCCCTCTACGACTGGCTTAAAAACGGTGACGTAAAGAGAATATCGTCATATATAAGAGAAGGTCTCGACAGATATCAGGAAAAATGCATAAGATTCATCGAGAACCATGACGAGCCGAGAGCCGCTCAGACATTCGGAACAGAGCATAATAAGACGGCGGCGCTTGTAGCGGCAAGCCTCCCTGGAGCCATGCTCTATCATGAAGGCCAGCTGGAAGGCAAAAAAATCAGAATTCCGGTACAGCTTGCAAGAAGGCCTTTTGAAGAAGAATCCCAGGATCTTAAATCCTATTACGATCTCCTCATAAAAGCCCTGTCAAATGAAACATTCCATAAAGGCAAATGGGCTCTTTATAATCAGAGATCCGCATGGGAAGGGAATTATACGCATGGAAACTTCCTCATCTGGTCATGGGAATACAATGGAGAGTTCTGGCTTATGGCAGCAAACTTCTCGCCATTCAGAAGCCAGTGCTATGTAACCCTCCCTGCAGAAAAGACAGACGGCAAAAACTGCTCCCTCGAGGACATGCTCGGAGGCAATTCTTATGAAAGGGACGGATGCGCGCTCTGCAGGCAGGGGCTCTACCTTGATATGAAGCCTTGGGGCAGACACCTGTTCAAATTTTCAATGGAAGAGCAGGAAAATTTCTGATTCTGCCAAAATGTAACAAATCGGCAATTTTCAAAACCAATTATAAGAAGTATGATATAAGAATCAAAAACAACGGAGGATATTATGCAGATTACAAGCAGCATGCCTTCACTTACTCCCTATCAGCTTTCAAGCGCTGAGAAGGTCATAAACGAGTTCAAAAATGTTGAAGCCCAGATGATAGCGGCAGACAATGACACTGTCGATCTCAACTCGGCTGAAGGCGAAGTCAAGGTAGATTTCAAGCCCCTTAAAGAAGGAGCAAGAGAAAAATTCACAGGCGAGGTAACCTATAACAAGGAAACAAAAGAAGCCGAGAAGACTTTCGTTACAAAGAATTATGACAAGCCCGGAGGCGTAGGGGTAAACTACGCAAAGCACCAGCTTGAGGACGGGAGCACCTATTACAGAAAAGACGACATGTATCAGGAATATCCTATGTACAGACAGATCGATGAGATCGTTGTAGGCAAAGACGGCCAGATCAAATCGTTTGAATCATACGAGGAAAGAGATGAATTCTCAGGCTTCGGCGGCTTCGGCGGAGGCGACGAATTCTATATTGCCCACTAAATAAAAAAATCCGGCAGAAAATCTGCCGGATTTTTTTTGCAGTCCTATTTAATCATTCCCATAAACATCTGCTGCCTGTCAAAATCCCTGAACAGGCCGCCGCTTGAGACGGTAACAGTCTTTGTTCCTATCGACCGTATCCCTCTTGCCGTCATGCAGGAATGCTCGCCCTCTATACAGACTATTATGTCCGGAGTGTCCAGTATCATCTGGAGAACCGCCCTGATGTCCTCTCCGATTCTCTCCTGAATCTGAAGCCTCTTAGTAACGGCATCGGCAATCCTTGCAATCTTTGAAATGCCTATAACCCTGCCGCATGGAATATATCCCACGGCAACCTTCATATCGTACATAAGGGCTATGTGGTGCTCACAGAAGGAAAATACCTCTATATCCTTCAGAAAGACAAGATCCTTATCGCTGCACTCGAAGGTCTTATTGAATCTTCTTGCAATCTCCTCATTTGATATTGAGCAGTACTCAAGCCGCTCGGCCATCATTCTTGCGAACCTTTCAGGAGTATCTGCAAGCCCCTCTCTTTCAGGATTTTCCCCAACGGCCTCTATAATCAGCTTTGCAGCCTGTTTAAGCTTTTCCATGTCCATATGGCTATACCCCCCTCATCTCCGGCGGCCATATGTATTTATGCAGCTGGAGCTGAAGCCTGAATCGCTCAAGGCTATTTTTTCTCATGAATTCGACAATACGCTCCGGACTCAGCTTTCCGAATACCGGAGAGAAAAACAGTGCGGCATCTGACGGAATCAATTCGGCAATTTCAGCCGCTTTTTCAAGATCCTCCTCGGAGCCGACGACAAATTTGACGGCATCGCCCTTAATTAAAAGAGGATAGTTTGAAAGAAGCATCTTATCCGGAGATATCCCGCTTGAAGGACATTTAAAGTCCAGAGTATAGAAGCATCCGTCAGGCCTGTCGGTAAAAAGAGGCATGGAGCCGTTCGTCTCTATATTGGCTTCCATTCCTTCTGAACAGATCCTTCGGACAACCCCCTCTATATCGTGCATAAGAGGCTCTCCTCCGGTAAAAGTGATATTCCTTCTGCCGAAAGCGGACACAGCCTTACAGAGTCCGTCCTCGGAAAATATTTCCGAAGCGTCAGAATGATTCTGGGAATAGACAGTGTCGCAGTAGGAGCACCTCAGATTGCAGCCGGCAAATCTTACAAATACGGCAAGCCTCCCTGCCCTCAGTCCCTCGCCGTCTATGCTCTCAAAAATTTCCGTGACAGGAAAACGCCTATCTTTCATAAACAGCCACATTCCCTTCAGACTCCTGCACGGATACCCTCACGCATCCTGGAATCCTGTCGCAAATCCACTTAGCCATATTCTCCGCAGTAGGATTTATATCGCCAAGAATATCATTTATATGGGCATGGTCAAGCTGCATTACCGTCTTTTTGATATGCGTAAAATCCATGACCATTCCGTCAGCATTTAATTCCTCGCTCTGAACAGTCACATGGATAATCCAATTATGACCATGAACATTAGAGCATTTGCTCTCATATGAAAGCTTAAGGGAGTGGGATGCCGATATCTCTATTCGTTTTGTTACTGTATACATCTAATTGCCCAGCGCCGGATCCTTTACATTATTTGCCCTGAAAGCCTCAGCCCTGTCAATACAGGTACCGCATTCACCGCAGGGCATCTCATCGCCCTCATAACAGCTCCATGTCAATTCATAGGGGGTGCCAATCTCAAGGCCTTTTTTTACGACCCCAGCCTTATTTGTTCCGGCAAACGGAGCGCATATGGATGCCTTACCGTATGTGCCGATATTAATCGCCTTCCCTATTGCCTCGACAAAATCCATGCTGCAGTCCGCATATGCGTTTCCGGCGGCATCGTCCGCATGTGCCCCGATATAGAGAAGCACATCCTCGCCAGCATATATGCTGCATGCAAGAGATGCCGCGGCAGAAAGCATAAGGCCGTTTCTGTAGGGAACATATGTGGCAACCATTCCCTCACCGTCCTCCGCAATCTGCTCCGCATAGCTTTTATGCTTGATCTCCTCCTTGGAGCCGGAAAGAAGCGGGCATGAGGAATAAGCCATTATCGCTGAAAGATCAAATTCATACTGCTTTATACCGTAAAAGGAAGCCAGCTTTCTTGCGCACTCAAGCTCCCTGCTGTGCTTCTGACCGTAAAAAACAGACATTGCGGACACATTTTCCGCCCCATGCTCCTTCACGGCAAGCGAAAGGCATGTCGAGGAATCAACTCCTCCGCTTGACAATACAACCGCCTTCATGCCCCTATCTCCTTCCCCTGTCAATAGAAGACCACAGCCTGTCGGATGCCTTCTGCTCATACATGGTTCCCTTTCTGCCGTAAAGGGCGAGAGGATATATGCTGATTCCGCCTCTCGGAGTGAATATGCCCTCAACCTCAATGTACTTTGGATCGAGCAGCTTAACAAGATCCTTCATTATTATATTGCAGACGTCCTCATGGAAGTCGCCATGATTGCGGAAGCTGAAAAGATAAAGCTTAAGTGATTTGCTCTCGACAAGCTTCTTGTCAGGAATATAGCTTATGCGTATTTCAGCAAAGTCAGGCTGCCCTGTCTTAGGACAGAGGCTTGTGAATTCAGGGCAGTTGAATGTCACCATATAGTCGTTATCCTCATGCTTATTGAAAAAGAACTCAAGGATATCGGGATCATAATCATATTTGTATTTCGTCTTCTGGTTTCCTAAAAGCGTTACGCCTTTAAGGTCTTCCTCGCTTCTCATTTTTAACCTCGCTATAATTATTTTCAGGCGCTTTATTATGCAGTGAAAGAAGCCAAATATCTGTCCAAAAAAAAAGCCTGCGGCTCTCAGGCCTCAGGCTTTTGTCTGTCAATGGATTAATACATTCCCATTCCGCCGTCCATTCCGGGCATCGGAGGAGCTGCGGGAGCCTTCTTCTCAGGCTTCTCGGCGATAAGGGTCTCGGTCGTGAGCATCATAGCGGCAATGCTTGCTGCGTTCTGGAGGGAGGATCTCGTTACCTTTACGGGGTCAACGACTCCTGCCTTGAACATATCAGTGAACTGATCTCTGAGAGCATCATATCCGTTTCCTGCTTCGAGGGTCTTTACCTTCTCTACTATTACGGAGCCTTCCTTGCCGGCGTTGTTGGCGATCTGGCGGAGAGGTTCTTCAAGAGCCTTCTTGACTATTTCGACACCGATCTTTTCTTCGCCTTCACAGTCGCATTCCACATTCTTGAGAATGTTGAGGAATGCCGTTCCGCCGCCTGCTACGATACCTTCCTCGACAGCAGCTCTTGTTGCGGAGAGGGCGTCTTCCATTCTGTGCTTCTTTTCCTTGAGCTCAGTTTCAGTGGCAGCTCCGACCTTTATGACGGCA
>JAKSUM010000033.1 GCA_024409025.1 bacterium
TGACGAATCACTGAATGAAGGAACCTCGTCCTTTGACGAATCACTGAATGAAGGAACCTCATCCTTTGACGAATCACTGAATGAAGGAACCTCGTCGGAATTTTCAGGTGCAGAGTCAGAGGAATTTATTTCGTAAACGCCGGATGCGTCCGAGCCTTCCGCCTTATCGGATGCCTTTGACTTAAAGAGGGAATGCTGTGAAGCTGACGAATCGACAGTGCTCCTGAAAGGAGATCTGGATGCGGCGGCATCAGCAGAAGAAGACATGGCGTTGACAACATCTTCATATTCACTCTCAGAAAGATTCTTATTCAGGAGATCATCAAAATAAATCTTTTTGCCGTTAAATGGAACCTTGTCCGGAAGAGATCCAAGCTTATCGTTAAGATCTGCAAATCTGTCGAAAATCCCCTGAGGCATGCCTCTATTGATAAGCTCGTCTTCCATATATACGAACTGATTGCCAATATTAAGGCTTCTCGATTTTTTCTTGGAAGGCTTGGGAGCCTGAGGAATATAAGGCTCAACATCGGCATCCGAAGGAGCGGACTGCGGAGCATATTCAGGCTCGGGATCCGGAACATGTGGAACTATGCTGTTCTTGTCATGCTTAAAATCATATTCATCCGTATACAGGATGGAAGCATTGCGGGCCTCATCCTCTTCATCATCCTCAGCAGTAAAGGCGCTCTCCGCTTCAATCGGCTTGTCTTTTCCGCCGCTAAAAAGCTTTGCAAGAAATCCTAAAGGATTTGCTTTAGGTTTTTCAGGCTTTTCCTCAACATCGCCTTTTTCATAGACGAGCTTGTCCTGATTTTTCATTTCCTCTTCAAGGAACGATTTTATGGCAGCTTCATTGTAAAGTCCTTCCTGCTCAAGCCAATCGACAATAGGCTTGTTCGGTCTTTCAAAAATGCCATAAAGGACATGAATCTCATGCACTTCGGCAGAATCTTTAAATTTAGTGCGCCCTACAGCCTCTGACCATGAATCCTGCATTCTGGGATTAACAAGAAAGCCATTCTGCTTAAACCAGTTGCAGCCATTTTTCTGAGCCGCATAGGAGCTCTTCAGAAGGGTCTCGATCTTCTTCTTGGCATTCCACTTCGGATTTCTAGGATATTTCCTGATTACTGAATTATTATTCAGGAAGAACGCCGCAAGAAAATGCTCCTGACCTATAAAAAAATGCTCGTATTTTTTCGACAGCTTTTTAGCCTCATTATAAAAAGAGGCCATGGAAGGAGATAAATTCTTAAAAAATGTATCTGCTTTCTGAGGTTCAGTTGCGTTCATTTGATTCTCCGTATTTTCAATCGACTTTTATTATGTTAAAATTCTTTTTTTATTATGCAAAATCCTCTATATCCAATCTAACTTATATACCATAATATCCGCATCCGCAAAGATCTAAAATATTTGCGTACTGTTATCAGGACGGGTTAAAACCGAGGTTTTTCCCTCAGCATATTATAAAAAAAGAGCCGCTTATGCAAGCGGCTCCTATTCTTACAGGTTATTTGGACTTCTGATTCTTATAGCAGGTCTCAAACCTGTTCACATATGAAGTATGGAGCAGACTGTGAGCCTTATGGCTTCCGGGCTTTTCAAGCCATGAATCGTATATTGCCTTAACCTCAGGATTTTCATGAGACTTTCTGAGAGGAAGCTCCGAGTCCTCCTTATAAAGGCCGTTTGCCCTCATCTGCTTCTTGGCAGGATCATTGCAGCTTATGGGCTGTCCGCCGCCGCCTATGCAGCCGCCAGGGCATGCCATAACTTCAAGAACCTGGAAGTCAGCGGTTCCGTCTATAACCTTCTGGAGCATTTTTTCAGCTTCCTTCAGAGTATTGACGATTACAACCTTTACTTCTGTTCCGGCAAGGTGAGCCTTAAGCTCCTTATAGCCCTGAAGACCTCTGGTCGCTTCAATGTCTATGTTATCGAGAGCTTTTCCGGTAACAATCTCATAAACGGTCCTGAGAGCCGCCTCGGCAACGCCGCCGGAAGCTCCGAATATTGTTCCTGCGCCAGTATACATTCCGAACGGAAGATCAAGCTCCTCCGGTTCCAATGCGGCAAGATTTATTCCAGAAGCCTTGATAAGCCTTATGAGCTCCTGAGTAGTGAGGACAAAGTCAACATCCCTTTCTCCGTCTACCGAGAATTCCTCACGGAGGCACTCTGCCTTCTTTGCCGTGCAGGGCATGAAGGATACAATCTTATAATCCTCGCGCTTTATTCCGTCTCTGTTTACGGCAACATCCTTAACAAGAGAGCCGAACATCGCCTGAGGAGATCTGGCTGTCGAGAGATGGGATACGAGATCAGGATGCTGTGTCTCAACATATTTAACCCATGCAGGGCAGCAGCTGGTGAAGAGGGGAAGCTTCTCTCCGGCCTTTATTCTGCCGATAAGCTCTGTTCCTTCTTCCATAATTGTGAGATCCGCGCTGAAATTGGTATCATAAACCTTGTCAAAGCCGATCATTCTAAGAGCTGCCGCAAGCTTGCCGATGACGTTTTCTCCGGCCTTCAGTCCGAATTCCTCGCCTGCCGCCACTCTTACTGCAGGAGCGATCTCACATACGACGGTCTTTGACTTATCATCTATAAGCTCGCGGACGCTCTCGATATCGGACTTAACGGTTATAGAGCCAACAGGGCATACTGCCGCGCACTGTCCGCACCCGACACAGTCCACGTCTCCAAGATTCATTCCGAGAGCAGGGGTTACAACCGTTCTTGAACCTCTGTTAACAAATGCGAGAATTCCAAGCCCCTGACGTTCATTGCAGGCCCTTACGCAGGCACCGCAAAGGATGCACTTATTGGGATCCCTTACGAGAGACGGGCTTGAGTCGTCAATGGGGGCAAGTGTTCTCTTGCGTGAGAATCTGAGATCTCTTACCTCATACTTGTTTGCAAGATCCTTAAGCTCGCAATCATTTGAGCGTACGCATGTAGCGCATTCCATATCATGATTGGAAAGGAGAAGCTCAAGAACCATCTTTCTGATTCTGCGGACCTTTTCCGTATTTACATGCACTCTGATATTGGGTTCCGGAGGCATTGTGCAGCTTGACTGTATTCCGCGGCCCTCTATCTCGACCACGCACATTCTGCATGCTCCGAAAGTTGAAAGCTCAGGTCTATAACAGAGAGTCGGAACCTCAAAGCCGGCTTTTCTTATAACCTCAAGAAGATTCTTTTCATCTGTGAACTCGACTTCCTTGCCTTCTACGAACAATGTTTTTCTTACTGTGTCACTCATTTAATTTATGCCTCCTTGATGGCTTTGAAAGGACAGTTGCTTATGCAGGCGCCGCACTTTATGCACTTAGCCTGATCGATTTCATGAGCCTTTCTGATCTCGCCCTTGATTGCTCCGGCAGGGCAGTTCCTTGCGCACTTGGTACAGCCTTTGCACTTGTCTGCGTCAATGGTTATTGTCCTGAGGGCAGAGCATACTCCAGCGGGGCATCTCTTTTCTTTTATATGAGCGACGTACTCGTCATAGAAATATTTGAGAGTTGAGAGAACAGGATTCGGAGCTGTCTTTCCGAGACCGCAGAGGGATCCTGCCTGAATTGATCTTGCGAGCTCCTGAAGAAGATCAAGGTCTTCCATTTTTGCTTTGCCCTTGGTTATATTGTCAAGGATCTTGAGCATATTTTTAGTGCCTTCCCTGCAGGGGACGCACTTGCCGCAGCTCTCGCTCTGTGTGAAGTTCATGAAGAACTTTGCAGTATCAACAATGCAGGTGTCCTCGTTCATTACAACGAGTCCGCCCGATCCAATCATAGCTCCAGCCTGAATAAGAGAATCATAATCAAGAGGAAGATCAAGATGCTTTTCCGTAAGACATCCGCCGGAAGGTCCGCCGATCTGAGCAGCTTTGAACTTCTTTCCGTTTCTGATTCCTCCGCCTATGTCAAATATGACCTCTCTCAGGGTTGTTCCCATCGGAACCTCTATGAGTCCGGTATTGTTTACTTCTCCAGTAAGCGCGAACGTCTTTGTGCCCTTTGACTTTTCAGTTCCCATCGAGGCAAACCATGAAGCGCCGTTGAGCATGATAAGGGGAACATTTGCGAGAGTCTCAACATTATTAATAAGAGTAGGCATTCCGAAAAGGCCTTTATTTGCGGGGAACGGCGGCTTGGGTCTGGGCATTCCTCTCTCGCCTTCAATAGAGGCGATAAGGGCGGTTTCTTCACCGCATACGAAAGCTCCGGCTCCTTCCTTTATGTGAATTGAGAAGCTGAAGTCCGTACCGAGGATATTCTTGCCGAGAAGATTTCTTTCTTCCGCCTGCGCAATGGCAATACGGAGCCTCTTGATTGCAAGAGGATACTCTGCACGCACGTATATGTACGCCTCGTCAGCGCCTACCGCAAATCCTGCTATGGCCATTCCTTCAAGAAGCTTATGGGGATCGCCTTCCATAACACTTCTGTCCATAAATGCTCCGGGATCTCCTTCATCGCCGTTACAGACGACATATTTCTTGCCGGTAGGGGACTTTGCAGCCTGGGTGAACATCCACTTGCGTCCGGTAGGGAATCCGCCGCCGCCTCTGCCACGGAGTCCGGAATCCATAATCTCTTTTACAACCTCTTCAGGGGTCATTGTCCTTATGACCTTTTCAAGAGCCTCATATTCCCTTATGGCGACAGCGTCGTCTATGTCTTCAGGATTGATATGTCCGCAATTGCAGAGAGATGTTCTGTGCTGCTTCGCATAGAAGTTAATCTCCTCATTCTTTGCGATCTTTTCATTTGTAATAGGGTCAACATAGAGAAGCCTGTCCACAGGAACACCTGTCTTTATACTCTCTATAATCTCAGGAACATCAGATAACTTGACCTTTGTATATGTAAAATGAAGATCCGGTATAACCATAAGGGCGCCTTTTTCGCAGAACCCGTGGCATCCGGTAGGAACAACCGTCATCTTTTTTTCCTGTATCGTCTGAACATTGATACCGGCCTCTTTAAGCTTCTCGATTATTTCGAGAGAGCCGTTCGCAACGCATCCTGTACCGGCGCATACAAAGACCCTTGTACCCTGAGCAGCAATCTTTTCAGCTGACTCGGCCTGTTTTTCTCTGATTTTCAGTTCATTGGGCTCCATTCAGTTATTCCCCCTCTTCTTCGTTTCTAATGTCATCGATTGTTTTTTTGATCTTGTCAGGGGTCATCTGGGGATAAACCTTATCATTGATAACTACGACAGGAGCAAGACCGCAGGCTCCGAGACAGCTGACCGTCTCAATAGAGAAAAGCCCGTCTTTTGTAGAATACTTTCCGTCTTCAAGTCCAAGCTTTACCCTTATGGCATTAAGCACGGGATTAGAGCCGCGAACATGGCATGCGGTACCGTCGCAGCACTTTATCTGATATTTGCCTTTTGGCTCTAAACTGAACTGGCTGTAAAATGTAGCAACTCCATAAACAGTAGCCGGAGAGATTCCCATCTTCACGCCAATTCTGACGAGAGCATCACTGGGGAGATAGTTATATTCTGCCTGGACATGCTGGAGGATTGCGATCAGGTTAGACTGCTTGTTTCCTACGCTGTCGATGATGGAATCCACCTTATCGAGGCAAATCGTTTTGGGACTCATTGCAAATACTCCTTATCTTTTTAAATAGCTTGCGGTTTATTGTGATTATTGTCACAACGATTAAGCAATTCAATAAGCAAAAAATAAATCCTTTAACTTGACCCCCAACATATAAAGCAATATTCTTTCTGTTTTCAAGACAGCCGCATTGCCGCAAAAACATCTGCGGCCGGTTGTACTTCAGATTAGCTTAGCGCCTGCTTGAAAAACCCTCCTAACAGAAAGGAAAGACTTCAGATATATAGTAATAATAAAAGGGATGAATAAAGACGGCATAATGTCCGAATTTGACTAATGAGTAAGGGGGAATAATGATCGTAAACAAAATAGCCGCAATAGCGGTAATGGGAGTATCGCTCTTTCTCTGCGGAGCATCATGCTCGGCAGAAAACAAAGCTCAAGATTCAGCTCAAACTCAGGCTGCCCAGGAAGAATCAATTGATTCAAAAATAGAAAAAGGAGAAATCAAAGTGGTTGAAACAAAATCAGGCCTCAAATATGCAGACATAAAGGAAGGGACAGGCAATTCTCCCAGAAAAGGCGATATAGTCGTAGTCCATTATACCGGCACATTTGAAGACGGCAAAAAATTTGACTCCAGCGTGGACAGAGGAACTCCATTCGAATTCAGGCTTGGCATGGGTCAGGTAATCAAAGGATGGGACGAGGGCGTTGCCACAATGAAAGAAGGCGGCAAGAGAAGACTCATAGTTCCCGGAAGTCTTGCATACGGAAAAAGAGGCATCCAAGGAGTCATTCCTCCCAATGCAACCCTTATATTTGATGTCGAATTCATAAGAATAAAATAAGAAAACCCATATCGCAGGCAGGAAAGGATAAACAGGCATGAATAAAAAAGCAGCAGCATTTATAGCTGCCATTCTGCTTACTATAGGTCAGCCGGCATTTGCGGGAGTAAGC
This sequence comes from bacterium, assembly GCA_024409025.1. Taxonomy (GTDB): domain Bacteria; phylum Vulcanimicrobiota; class CADAWZ01; order CADAWZ01; family CADAWZ01; genus JAKSUM01. The sequence goes on from JAKSUM010000033.1 coordinate 6,551, forward strand.
CCATGGCCGTCAGATCTCAACAATCCGTCAGGCTTTACTCCTCAAACGAAATATTCATCTCCAGCACAGCCTGAACAGCCATATTCGGCTCCGGCAGGAATGAAGCAATTTTCAGGGTGCGGCCTTTCAATGACCTATCCTTCCGCTTGGCAGGATGTAGGAATAAACCTTCCCCCGCAGGTCATATTTGCAAAAATCCTGCCGACAGCCTCTTCAATGTTCCGCGATAATCTCAGCATAGCATGCGAAAATATCGGCCAGCACGGAAATATAACCTTGGACGCATATTATAATGCAAATCTTCAGGAGCTGAGCAAGACGCCGGGCTTCAGAAAAATAAGCGAGACAGACGGCACGACAGGCGGAATTCCAAATAAAGGCATACTGTACTCGATAGACGCAGGAGGGGGCAACCAGCTGTTCCAGATGCAGTTTTATATAATAAACGGCGGATACGGCTATGTAATAACTCTCACGGCGATTCAGAACACGATACAGAATGCCGCTCAGGAAGCCGGCAAAGCCTTAAACACAATACAGTTCAGATAGTATTGAAGAAGCTGACAGCCTATATGCTGCCGGCTTCTATTATGATTAAAACGAATTTAAGCAAAGATAAAAAAATATCCCCAGCAAAAACTGGGGATATTTTTTTATCTGAATAAGCAGACTACTGGAACATTACGATTCTTTCGAAGCTGTCAGCCTTGAGGCTTGCTCCGCCCACGAGAGCGCCGTCAATGTCGGGCTGCTTCATAAGATCGTCAACATTTGCAGGCTTGACGCTTCCGCCGTACAGAATGCGGACGTCATCGGAAGCCGCACCGAACTGAGCCTTTATCTCTGCCCTTATGGAAGCAATGGTCTCTTCCGCGCCTTCAGGAGAATCAGTCTTTCCGGTGCCTATTGCCCATATAGGCTCATAAGCAATTATAACCTTTGAGACAAGCTCGGCTGAAAGACCGGCAAGAGCGCCCTTAACCTGTCCGGCAACGATGCTCTTTGTTATTCCCTGCTCCTTCTGCTCAAGGCTCTCGCCAACGCATACGATAGGAGTAAGGCCTGCTTCAAATGCCGCCTTGATCTTCTGATTGACTGTCTCATCGGTCTCTCCGAAGTAGGCTCTGCGCTCTGAATGTCCGATAATGACATAATCGCATCCTGCATCCTTGAGCATTCCGGGAGCCACTTCTCCTGTATATGCGCCCTGCTCGAGATGATAAACATCCTGAGCACCGAGCTTGACGGATGATCCCTTTATTACTTCGTTTACGGGATAGAGGGACGTGAAGACGGGGCATATTACGACTTCCCTGTCAGACACGCTTCCGACCTTATCCTTAAGGGCTGATGCGAGCTCTACCGCCTCAGAAATCTTCTTGTTAAGCTTCCAGTTTCCGGCAATTACAGGGATTCTGCTATTTTTTTTTTCATCAAGGATTGTTACTCCAGGGAGTTCCTTTCCTTCTATGAATTCGAGAGATGCGCCGCCGCCTGTTGAAAGGTGGGTCATCTTGTCTCCAAAGCCAAGCTGCTTTACTGCCGCTACTGAATCACCGCCGCCTATGCAGCTGATTGCTCCGGACTCAGCGATAGCTTCAGCTATTGCGAGTGTTCCTTTTGCGAATTCGGGAATCTCGAATACGCCCATAGGACCGTTCCAGAATATGGTCTTTGACTTTGCGAGGCATTCGCTGAATACCTTGACCGTCTCAGGGCCAATGTCAACGCCGCACTTGCCTTCAGGAATCTCATGAGCGTTTACAACGCTGTAGGGAGAGCCCTGCTTTACTTCGTCAGCAATAACGACATCGCATGAAAGAAGTATGTTGACGTTCTTTCCGGCTGCCTCTGCAAGAATTTCCTTTGCGGGCTCAATGTTCTCGTCAAGAAGAGAATTTCCGACCTCATATCCCTGAGCCTTGAGGAAGCTGAATGCCATTCCGCCGCCGATTATAAGGTTGTCTACCTTTGTAAGGAGGTTCTTTATAACGGCTACTTTGTCCTTGACCTTGGCTCCGCCAAGAATAGCGGTGAAGGGGCGTACGGGAGATCCGGTGATCATTCCGAGGTTGACAAGCTCTTTTTCCATAAGGAATCCGCTTACTCTTACAGGAAGGAGATCTGCGGCGCCACGCGTTGATGCATGGGCTCTGTGTGCTGTTCCGAAAGCATCATCAACATAAATTTCAGCGAGCTTTGCGAGCTTTGCTGCAAATTCGGGATTGTTCTTTGTCTCTTCCTTGTAGAAGCGGAGGTTTTCGAGCATTACGACATCGCCGCTCTTCATCTCAGCTACTGCCTTCTCGACTTCTTCGCCTATGCAGTCATTGAGCATGAGAACCTTTTTGCCGATAAGCTCAGAAAGCCTTTCAGCAACGGGCTTAAGGCTGAGAGAGTCAACTCTCTGTCCGTCAGGCCTGCCCATGTGGGAAGCGAGGATTACCTTTGCGCCGTTCTCGACAAGGTACTTTACTGTTGGAAGAGAAGCC
>JAKSUM010000034.1 GCA_024409025.1 bacterium
GGCGTAGGCCTCTGCAGAACAGAGCATATGTTCATGGAAACAGACAGACTCCCCGTCGTCCAGAAGATGATCATGGCTGCCGGAGATGCCGAATCCGGAAAGAGAGTTCTTGACCGCCTCGAAAAGCAGCTTGAAGGCCTCGAAGAAGGCAAGGCTGCCGAAGTACAGGAAAAGATCGATGCCCAGAAGAAGAAAATGGAAGGCGCATGGAATACCTACATGGATACCCTCAAGACCCTTCTCCCCATTCAGAGAGGCGATTTTGAAGGAATCCTCAAAGCCATGGAAGGCTGCTGGGTAATCATAAGGCTCCTCGATCCTCCGCTCCATGAATTCCTCCCCGATGCGGAAGAAGTTCTCGTCGACATCGTAAAGACAAAGACAAGAGCAGAATTCAAGCCTCTTACGGAAGAAGAGACAGCAGAGCTCGCAAAGAAGGAAAAGCTCCTCGAGAAGCTTCGCAGCATGCATGAAGCCAATCCGATGCTCGGACTCAGAATGTGCCGCCTCGGAATCGTATATCCTGAAATCTACAAGATGCAGGTAAGGGCAATATTCGAAGCCGCCTGCAACCTTAAGAAGGAAGGCGTTGACGTAAAGCCCGAAGTCATGATCCCTGGCGTAGGAATCATCGGCGAAATGCAGATCAACAGAGAGATGTGCGACAAGGTTGCTCATGAAGTAATGGCTGAAAAAGGCGTTGAGGTCGAGTATAAGGTCGGAACGATGATTGAGCTCCCCAGAGCTGCCGTTATCGCCGGAAAGCTTGCTGAGCATGCCCAGTTCTTCTCATTCGGAACAAACGATCTCACTCAGACCACCTTCGGATACAGCCGTGACGATGTCGCAAAGACCTTCGTTCCCGTCTATATCGAGAAGGGCCTCCTCAAGGCTGATCCTTTCCACCAGCTCGACAGAGAAGGCGTCGGAACCCTCATTAAGGGAGCCGTCAAGGCAGGCAGAGAGACCAATCCCGCCGTCGAAATCGGAATCTGCGGCGAACATGGCGGAGAGCCTTCATCAGTAGAGTTCTGCCACATTGCAGGCCTCAACTATGTCAGCTGCTCGCCTTACCGCGTGCCGATCGCCAGACTTGCTGCCGCTCAGGCGAAGGTAAACAACAAATAAGCTTTTAGCTTTTAAAAAAAGCCCCCGGAATTTTTCCGGAGGCTTTTTTTCTTGCATTTTCATGCTGTTTGGTATATATTTTAATTGAATTTCATAAAAATTATTGGAGGTTTTAATGAAGGATTTTTCTTACTGCCCTTTCTGCAGGGAAAAGATGGAGCATGTCATGATCGAGCATGAAGGAAGGGAGAGGAATGTATGCCCCAAATGCGGGTACATACAGTATCATAATCCGCTGCCTTCTGTCGGAATGCTTGTCATTAAGGACGGAAAATGTCTCTTAATAAAAAGAGGCAAGGCACCAGGCAAGGGTTCATGGGCCCCTCCGTCAGGATTTGTTGAGGTCGGAGAAACTCTTGAGGATGCGGCCGCAAGGGAGCTCAAGGAGGAGACCGGTCTTATTGCCCATGCCTCCGAGCTTATTGGGGCATATTGCGAGCCTAACGATGTCTACGGCTATGTTATAACGATAGTCTATCTCTGCGAGATTGACGGCGGTGAACTTATTGCCGGCGATGATGCGGAGGCCGCAGGCTACTTCGCTCTTGACGAGATGCCCGAGATGTTCTTCCCGTGCTTTGACAAAGCGATAAAAAGATATAGGGAAACGCATTAATGCCTTATGATGTCCATGCCCATCTTGCATGCCTTTCAAAGGAGGAGACGTATGCCGCCTTTTCCTCCCCCTCCTCGCCCTCATTTCTGATTGCGTCCGCGCATTCGTTCGGCGATTATGAGGCATCCTTGGAAGCGCTAAAGGGGCGTCCTGAATCAGGCGTTTCCGCAGGCGTGCATCCTATGGCTGCAGATGCGGATTCTCCTGAATGTATTTCTTTTCTCGAGGCTCTTCCGGATATCCTTAAGGGATGTGTGGCTCTTGGAGAGGCCGGATACGACATTCATCCCTCCAACAGGCCGATGGAGGAGCAGAGATTTTTTTTCCGCAAGCAGCTTGAATATGCAAAACGCCTGTCACTTCCTGTAATCATACACTGCAGGAATGCCTTTGAGGCTGTCTTTGAGGACATAAGGGAGCTAAAGCCCGATCTTCCGCTAATACTTCATGGATACAGCGGAGGCTTTAAATATCTGAATGACGCTTTACGGCTCGGATGCCATATTTCATTCGGACTTCCGCTATCATGGCCCGAGTCTTCAAAGCTCAGGCGCATTGCCGCTATGCTTCCTGCTGAAAGGATTCTTACTGAGAGCGACAGCCCTTTTTGCTTCTCATACAGGGGCGGAGGAAGAAGCCTTCCAAATATGGTTGCCTCTGTTGAAGCTGCTGTTGCGGAGGCGAGGGGAATTTCTGCAGATGAGGCTGACGAATTGATCGCCGGCAATGTCAGGCGGATTTTTGGAATTCACTGAGGAAATGTTTTCAAAAGGATTTTATCATGGAAATAACGGAAATAATGCTTTCAAGGGCTAAAGGCGTCCTTGCAGGACAGATTGCGGGCGATTCCCTTGGAAGCCTGGCTGAATTTCAGCCTGCCTGTGAAATAAGAAAGGCATATCCTAAGGGCGTCAGCCATCTTGTTGACGGAGGCGTATGGGGGCATGCGGCAGGGCAGCCTACCGATGATTCGGAGATGGCTTTGATGCTTGCGCGCTCCATTGCGGAGCATGGAGCGTTTCTTAAAGAAGAGGTTGCCAAGAGATACAGGTACTGGATCGGAACAAATCCGGATGATTACGGACACACGACGGCTCAGGCCCTTATATACGGCTCTCCTGTTGAAGAGAGTCAGGCTAACGGGGCTCTTATGAGAGTTAGTCCGATTGGTATTTTTGCGGCCTGCAGGAGCACGGATGAGGCTGAAAAGTATGCCATGGAGGATGCCTCCATTACTCATCCGAACAGGATATGCCTTGAAGCCAGCGCGCTTTTTGCGGAAACTATAGCCTATGCCGTCAGGACAGGGGCAGGGCCTTGTGAGTCGTTTGAGTTTCTTTCCTTCAGCTCGGAAAAATTTTCTGAAGGAATACGGGAGATAGTCGCATCATCAGAGAGGCTTCCTGTTGATTTCATGAAGAACATGGGATGGGTCAGGATTGCGCTTCAGAATGCCCTGTATTATCTCAGGAACGCAATCAGTCCTGAGGATGCCGTTATTGCAACTGTAATGAGCGGAGGGGATACGGACACGAATGCCGCAATATGCGGCGCCCTGACAGGGGCATGCTGGGGGATTGAAGCATTCCCTGAACAGTGGATTAAATCCATACGGGCATGTACTCCTGAAAGAATAAGGCAGAAGGCGAGAAGACCGAGGCCTGCAGTGTTCAGTCCGAGCGACTTTGAGGAGCTTGCGGAGAAGCTTCTTTCTGCAGGCGCGAAGCTTTAGTTGACATGCTCCCCATTGCTAAAGCTGGGGAGGACGGCAAATATTATAAAAAAAATCCTTCCGGATTAATCCGGAAGGATTTTTGCTTTTCTTGGCTATACTCTCTTGAGGTACTGTCCGGTTCTTGTGTCGATCTGGAGCTTCTCGCCTTCTTCGATGAAGAGAGGAACCTGTATGACCGTTCCGGTTTCGAGCGTGGCAGGCTTGGAGCCGCCGGTTGCGGTGTCGCCTTTGAAGCCGGGCTCTGTCTGAGTTACTGTAAGCTCTACAAAGTTGGGGACTTCTACGCCGAGGGGGGTTGTGTCGTGGAACATGATGAAAACATCCATTCCGTCGATGAGCCACTTCTTTGGATCTGCCACGAGGTCATCCTGCAGCTCGATCTGATCGAAGGATTCATTGTCCATGAATGTGTAAGTGTCATCATTTGCATAGAGGAACTGCATGGATCTCTTTTCGATGTGGGCTTTTGTAAGCTTTTCGCCGGCCTTGAAGGTCTTTTCTACGCAGAATCCGGTTCTGAGGTTTTTCAGTTTTGTTCTAACGAATGCGGAGCCTTTTCCGGGTTTTACATGAAGGAACTCTACAACTGTCATGAGCTGGCCTTCGAGCTCGATGGTCATTCCGTTTTTAAAATCGTTTGATGTTATCATGTTGTCTGCCTTTCAAAATACGGTTTCAAAATGATTTTATTAGACAATATATTATTATTTACCTTTTTGAGATCGGATTTTCCTTCCTGCCAATCTGTTTTTTTCAAAAGGGAAAACTGTTCAGATGCTGAATCTAAAGACAGAGATGCAAATAAGCGGAGAATACTATGGACAAGCCTAAGGAAAAAAGCAAGCTTAAAATAAGAATAGAGAGCAGGACGAGCGCTCTTTCGTCCAGCGTCTCAAAGGGCCAGACGGCCAGCTATCTTGACATGAAGAATTCGCCCGGAACATGGGCACATTCCGTACTTTCCATGGCTGAATCCAAAAGCAGCGACATAAATATATGCAATCAGGTTCTTGCCACTGTAAAAAGGGCGTTTCATTCCGATTATTTTTCAGACATGAAGGAAGGGGATCCTGACAGCGAATACTTCCATGCAAAGACGACCGGCCTTTTTACGGACATAAACAGCGAGCTTGTCGCGCTGAGGAATCAGGGGATTAATTCCGAATGCTCCCTCTGCTTCTCAATGCAGAGAAGAAATAATCTTTATATTGCATTGTCCGGAAGCATAAACATCCTTCTCATAAGGGATAAGATAATCTACAGCCTGCTTGCAAAGGACAAGATTTTTGCGGAGATAAATGTCAATCCTTACAAGAAAAACACGAGCTCGATAACTCTCGGCTCTTCGATTATTCCCGTAGTCAATACATACAGGCTTCAGATTGAGCCGGGCGACACTGTTTTTATCGTATCGGAGGGGGTGACAAATGCGCTTACTCCAAAGAAGATACTTACCGGATTTGTAAAGCCCGGAGGCTTTGACAAGAATTTTTCCGATCTTGCGGACAGGGCAGGAGCAAAGAATCCCGACAGGAACGTCTCAATAATTGCTCTTGCCGCCGAATCCATAGACTCTGCTCAGACTACAAAGCCACTGTTTGCCCATCAGCTTCTTAAATCAATAGTCTTGAAGAAAAACAAGACCATTGCTGAGCTTCCCCCAATATTTCCGCCGTCAATATCAGATTCCGAGGAGCTTGAGATAAAGAGGGACAAGAGGGATTACTTTAATACGTCCGGAGGTACCCCTCTCATTGAGCGTGGGGAGGAGATTCCTGAGTCTCTTAAGATGGCGATAGGCGTGCTGGCTGTTCTTCTTACGATAACGATAGGCGTGTTTCTTTTCTCGGAGTATTTCTGCTTCTCATCGCCGGTATACAATGCCAACTGGTCCTTCAGGTCCACCGCAAGGCTTTCGGCTTTGATATGGAACAAGATTCAGGTGCCGCCGGAGGAAATGTCCGATTACAAGTTCAATTACAGATCCGACAAGAAGGGCGAGCTTGAGATTCTGTCTTCGGAAAGTCTTTGCAATGCGGATCTCACTGTCTATTCAGGAGTCCCTATATCCGTCCAGTCGTCTCAGAGCATAAATTCCATAACTGAGAACCAGATAACTTTAGAGAAGGACAGGGTTCTGATAAACACGAATCTCTGCACTACTGTCGACAGGATAGTCATATCGGATAGGACTGTGGATCCTGAAGGGGACGACTATTACAAGATGTCCCTGAAGATAAACAGAATAAAAGGGCCTATAAGGGTGATATGCGCCCCTATGAGGTCTTTGAGGGAGATAAATCTCAGCCTGTCTCCTGCTAAGGACAGCAAGAAAGTAAAAAAATAAATAGATGAAAAATCGGCTGGTGCGGACTTTTTTCCGCACCAGCCGATTTTGCTATGCCTTATTCTTCCGTTTGGGGTTCAAAATCGGACAGCAGCTCATCATAGCCTGCTATCTCAAGGATTTTCCTTATCTGATCGGCTTTTGATTCTATCGTCAGGGAGCCGTCCTTTTCATAAACCGCATCAAGGGCCTTTTCCATTGCCTTTATGCATGATGAGGAGATATAATCCGCATCGTCAAGATTGAGTATTATATCCGAGCATCCGGATTCAATAAGAGACTCCAACTCCTTGGAGAATTTTATTGAGCTTGATAAGCACAGCGAGCCAGAGGCTTTCAGTATTCCTTCCGTTTTGGAGGTTTTTTCATGATAAAATGATGCTTCCATTGGTTTTAGCCTTCCGTTTTTCTTCTTTGTCTATTCTTTTTGACAGACAGAAAAAAAAGCCTGTCAGAAGACAGGCTTTTGCGTAAATGCCTTTTATTTTTCCGAGTCCCAGAATTCCCAGAATTCGCAGACAGTCCTCTCCGGAGTCGTTATCTCTTCCTCTATTTTTTCCATTAGGAAGTATTCCTTGCGTTTCTTATCGAATATCTCGCATCTGAAGGTCATGTATTCGGTGTCCGCAATGTTTTCAAATTCAAAGCCCCTGTCTTCGGGGATAAAATGCCTGCAGGTCACGCATAGTCCCCTGTTTCCGTCTTTTATCTCCAAATTTCAGCCTCCGATTGATATTTTGTCAAGTATTCCAGACATGTATGCTATGGCTATTCCATAGTTTGTTATCGGAATTCCTGCTTCCTTGGCCTGCTCTATTCTTGAAAGGACATACCGTCTGTTGAACATGCAGGCCCCGCAGTGTATTATAAGATCGTATTTCGAGAGATCCTTTGGAAAATCGGCTCCTGCGCTTATTGTTACCTGAAGCGATTCTCCCGCCCTTTTCCTGAGCATTGCCGGTATCTTCTCTCTTCCTATATCCTCCGGAAGAGGGGCATGCGTGCATGCTTCGGCTATAAGCACATGCGATGACGGGCCGAGTCTGCTTATTGCCTCGGCTCCTTTTGCAAATTCGCCTATATCCCCCTTCAGTCCGGCCATTAGTATTGAGAAGGATGTAAGGAGGCTTTTCTCCGGCTTCTTTTCCCATACTGTGGGGAATGCCTGAGAATCCGTTATTATAAGATTCGGCGGATTCTTCATTGATGCAAGAGCCTGATCCATCCTGTCCGCCGTGCAGCATACGGTAATGCATTTCCTGTCAAGAAGCTCCCTTATCGTCTGTACCTGAGGAAGAATGAGCCTGTTCTTTGGCGCCTGTATGTCCTGAGGCATTACAAGCAGGACAGAATCCCCGTCAGATGCCAGTCCTCCTGTAAGGGTAAGCGAGTCATAATCCTCCGGAACGCTTTTTATAAGCGCCTTTCTTATCCCGTCTATTCCCGTTTTTTCAAGAGCGCTTGCTGTCAAAGCAGGGATTCCGGTCATCTTTTCCGCTTCGGCTGCTATTTCCTTGGCATTTTCAAGGATATCCGCCTTATTTACAACTGGGATTATGGGGATTCCGGCCTTTTTCAGCTTTTTCGTCCATTCATCCTCCTCGGCTCCGGGCATTGATGAAAACACGATTATTGCCACATCTGTTTTTCTGAATGCCTTTTCCGTCATATCGACCCTTTTTTCTCCAAGGTATCCCTCATCGTCAAATCCTGCCGTGTCTATGAATACGACAGGCCCTATGCCATGTATCTCCATGGATTTGTAGACGGGATCGGCGGTGGTTCCGGCTATCTCGCTTACGATTGCAGCCTTCTGGTTCGTCAGCGCATTCATAAGGCTTGATTTTCCGCTGTTCCTCTTTCCGAATATTCCGATATGGAGCCTCATGCCTCTCGGCGTCTGGTTAAGGTTCATTATAATATCTCCTTAGAATCTGAAGTCTCTCTTACCTGACTCTATTTCCTTTATGAATTCGGCTGCCCTGTGCCTTATCGCATCGCTTCTTACGGATAGCAGCTCCTTTTTTATAAGCTCTTCACCGATTTTTCTCGTCTCCTCTGATGCATAATCGACAAGATATTCTTTCAAGGTCATGAGCGCGTTCGGCTGGCAGCAGTCTGCTATTTTTCCGCTTTTGACGAGCTTCATGAACCTGTCGCCTGTACGGCCTTCCCTGTAGCATGCAGTGCAGAAGCTTGGAATATATCCCATTGACATAAGCCATCTGACAACCGAATCAAGAGGCCTTCTGTCTGAGACATCGAACTGTGCCGAAAGCTCGTCTTCCCCGTCAGCATATCCTCCGACGCTCGTTTTTGAACCTCCGCTTATCTGTGAGACTCCAAGCTCAAGAACCTTGGCTCTTGCCTCCTTCGATTCCCTTGTCGATATGATTATTCCCGTATACGGGACTGCAATCCTTATGCAGGCGACTATTTTTGAGAAGATTTCATCGCTTATTGCGTCTGTGAACCCGTTCAGGTCTATTCCTTCAGCAGGCTTGATTCTTGGAACGCTGATTGTATGAGGCCCGACGCCCTTTGCCGCCTCAAGATGCTCCGCATGCATGAGAAGGCCCGTGAATTCGTATTTGTATCTGCAAAGGCCGAACAGCACGCCGATTCCCACATCGTCTATGCCGCCGTCCATGGCCCTGTCCATTGCTTCCGTATGGTATTCGTAATTGCTTTTTGGCCCTTTGGGATGAAGCTCCCTGTATGCAGGCTTGTTATATGTTTCCTGAAAAAGAATGTATGTGCCTATGCCTGCATCTTTCAGTTTTCTGTAATTCTCAGGGGTTGTAGCGGCTATATTGACGTTGGCCCTTCTTATCGCCCCGTTTCTGTGTTTTACAGAGTATATTGTCTCAAGGCTTTCAAGTATGTATTCTATAGGATTATTTACAGGGTCTTCTCCGGCTTCTATTGCAAGCCTCTTATGCCCCATGTCCTGCAGGGCCGTCACTTCCGCCCTTATCTCGTCCTGTGTCAGTTTTTTTCTGTGTATCGCTTTGTTTGAGCCATGATACGGGCAGTATACGCATCCGTTTATGCAGTAGTTGGAAAGATACAGGGGAGCGAACATCACTATTCTGTTTCCGTAGAATTTCTGCTTTATTTCTCTTGCAAGCGCGTATATTTTTTCATTCAGGTCATCCTCGGAGCCTTCACGCCGGATAAGTGCTTCCCTGTGTGACAG
>JAKSUM010000035.1 GCA_024409025.1 bacterium
ACGGCTGATCGCTCATGTGAATCCCGGCGAAATCATTCCGGTGCATACGGAAAACGCCGCATGGTTTACCCCGATGGGATGAGCGACTTGTGAAAGCTATCCCACCGAGTTGATTGTTCAAAAAGAAGTTTCAAAATCATACTCTGAGGTAAAGAAACAGCTGATTCTGAAAAGAGCCGAATATGCTCTGGAAGAAAATAAGCCGTCAGCTTCTGCGATGAGAGATGCACTGTTTTCTGAACTGTCGGAGATGTGGCTTCGTTCCATTCAGGCATCGGTAAAGGAATCAACATGGATCAAATATAGGAACATCCTAAAATGCAGCATTGTTCCTCGGCTTGGAAATACGAATCTGAGCGAAATCGACTATTCAGTGGTTTCTGCTCTCTGCAATGATTTGATGGAATCCGGAGGTAAAGACCAATGCGGCCTCGCTGCCAAGACGGTAGCCGATGCGCTGTCTCTTACCAAAGCCGTAATCAAATACGCTTCCCGAATGAAATACATGACGGATCGCACCGCTCTGGATGTATCCGTGAAAGTAAAAAACGCACCTCTTAGGGTGCTGAGTGTTCAGGAACAGCAGATTTTGCTCTCGGAGCTTGCGGAAGAATTGGATTTCACGGGTTTGGGCATCTATATCTGCCTGTTCACGGGAATAAGAGTCGGAGAACTGTGTGCGCTGACCTGGGATGATATTTCTCTCGAAAACAATATGATCCATATTCACAGGACAATGCAGCGGATACAGACACCGGGCGGCGAAAAGAAAACTGCGATTTTGATAGCAGAGCCGAAAAGTCAGTGTTCCATCCGAGATATTCCTATCGCAGGTACGCTTCGTGAAAAACTGATGCAGCAGTCGGTAAAGGAGGGATATGTGCTGACCGGAAATAAAAACAGATATGTTGAGCCGCGTACCATGCAGAACCGCTTCAAAGCAATCGTGGAACAATGCGGTATCCAGGATGCCCATTTCCATACACTCCGCCACACCTTTGCTACCAGATGCATCGAGGTGGGATTTGATGTAAAAAGCCTCAGTGAAATCCTGGGGCATGCCAATGTCAGCATCACGCTGAACCGATACGTCCATCCATCGATGGAACTGAAACAGAAAAACATGGATAGGCTTTCTGAGTTATTTGCCGTCAAATAAGCCGTCTGCATTTTGGAAAAGTGCCGTATTCCCAAGGAAAAACAAGCCTTTTACCGAGAGTTTGATACTCTACGAAAATTTGTAAGAAAGGAAGGTCAGCTTTGGGAGAATATAGCAAGAATGTGACCATGTCGGATTCAGATAAGGATAAGCTCATAGGATTGCTTACAGAGGAATTGCCTGTTTTGAGAGCTAAAATTGGTCTATCGCAGGAAGATCTCAGTAATATTATCGGCATTTCTCGACAGACTTATTCAACTATTGAAACCGGCAAAAGAAAGATGTCATGGAATACATTCCTTTCAATTATTCTGGTGTTCGCGTTCAATGAAAAAACATCCACGATTCTAGAAGCATCTGGTGCATTGTCACCGGAATTAAAAGAAGTGTTTAATGTTGATCGTAGAAATGAGAGAACATAATGGCACACGAAGTAGTTGAATTGAATTGCCCTGGCTGCGGTGCAAGAGTATCTACAGGTCAAAAAGAGTGTGATTGGTGTCATAAGCCTATTGTAATTTCTACGTTCAATAGTGTTTATTCTATGCCGTTACCTGAGGTAAACAAGTACGCAGGGGCATACAGAAAAGCATTAAGTGAAAATCCAGATAATACGGATCTTAACAAGTCGGTAGCAATGTGTTATCTGAAGTTGAAAATGTATGATAAAGCGCTGGTAGCATTCGACAAGGCGGTTGAAGATAATTTTGATGATTCTGAGACCTACTTTTATGCAGCAATATGTTGCCTAAATGGGAAAAAGGCATTCTTGGCTCAGCGAGCATTAATTGACCATGCTGTTGAATATATTGATGCTGCAAATATGATTGAGCCTAAAGGCATTTATTATTATTTGCTCGCGTATATCAAATATGATTATTTTGAACGCAAATACCTAAATACTACACCAAATTACAAAGAGTGCTTAATGATGGCGGAACAAAAAGGGGTTTCTCCACATGATATTTCTGAGTTGTTTGGTATTTTAGGTGTAGTTAACCCATTTTAATTTTGTGCGGCCACGCACATTGAATTATAGAACTTTCTATTATGATAAAGGAGACAGAATATGGATTATTCTAAAAACAAGAAGTATTTCAAGCCCGTGAAATTTGCTTCTGGCATTGTCTGCGGAGTTATTGCATTATTTTTCTTCGTAGGATTTGCATTAGGTTGCGCCGAAGGACAATTTCCCATTATAGCTTTGATTTTTGCAGCCGCTGCATTAGCCGCTGCATTAGACTGTTTTCAGATTTGGGGCTATCCTACCGATGCTGACATTGATGCAGCGGTAACTTCTCAGCTGAGCGACCTGAAGCAGCGTGCACTTAACAAACTTGGCTTGGACGAGGATGAAGTCAAGGAAGTTGCACCTATTGTAATTCATGGCTATGTTTACCAAAACTCTCTGATCAAACTGGGAAAAGACATGGAGTGCCGTAGCAACAAATATCAGGCCATAATGTTTCTGTTCTCTTCGAATGAAGTTCACTGCTATACATATGATTTCTCTCTTACTGACAACAGCCAGAGAGAATCTACTGATGTTTATTTCTACAAGGATATTGTATCTGTTTCTACTCAGACAGAAAGTACTGACTACAGCGTTGGTAAGAATAAGAGCATCAAGGTTGATTGTGAGTACTTCAAGCTCACTACTAGCGGAGGAACTTCTATCTCTTGTACAGTTCGTAATCCTGATGAGACACAGCGTTCTATCAATGGTATGAGAGCATTAATCAAGAGCAAGAAGATGGCATAACAAAATGAACGAACGCCCCGTAAACTGTGTGGCAGGTTTATGGGGCGTTTTTTTATCAAATAATATCCATACTAACAAGATCCTGCGAATGGAGAGAAACAGATGATAAATAATATTTCATGCATAGAAACAAATAATGGGGAGTTAATAGGAGTTCCGTCATAGAAGTCAGTTCCATTCCTCATGTTGACATACTGAGAGATGGTCATGCAAGTACTGGAGAAATTGAGAATGAGGTTCGTATGAGTTTCGGAAATCTGCTTTCTGAAATCTACCAAAGTTACAGGACCATTGTTGCATATAATAATTCAGCCGAAATTTCGATAGAATCATTATGGGTAACTGAACCTGTTGAGAATCAGCCGTATAAGGCTAAAATTCGATTGTTCGTCGTTTCCAGAACTATAGATATATCTGAAGAACGTGTATATGAAAATCTGGATAGAATGTTTTCGGCATGTGAAGCAAATCTTAAATTGAATAAATATGGGGTTGCAGAAATTGTTATATCGGAACTTGAAAGTCTGCTACAGAAGGTTCCATCTCAAACAATAAGCTCTATTGTAAAAGATGAACGTATCGAGGTGATGCAGAACCAAATGCTTCCTGCTTGTTATTCAATCAATAAATTTGAAGCAGCTGCACATGATCTAAGTGCTATTGTCAACAGCTTGATAGATCATCCTTATACGGCAGTATCATTCCAGATTACTCCCACCCGATTTTCGGCTGAGGAAAATGGTGCTATTTCTCAGATGGCACAGATTCTGGATACACTGAGCAAAGGTGTTATGACTCAAGGTGTTGGTAATATGAGCATTACTGCTGCGGAATCTTTAGCATCAGTATATAGATACTATCAAGCCAACAAAAACAATGCCTTGTTTTCATACGGTATTTTGGTATTTGGTGATAATCGTTCTATTGAAGATGTTGCATCCAAGATTTATGGTCATTTGACATTTGACTCCACCAAGGATCCTTGTTTCAGGAGCTTTTTTTTCATATTCCCTTGTATGCTTCTTTTATGAAGATATCTGAAGATTTTTTGTCAAAGAACCCTTTATTTGCTATTATGAGTATTATTGCATGCCTGTCAGGATTTTGTTTTGAAATCATGCAGAAGGTTCCTTCTAACGGGATTGATTCCTTGCTTGCATCGGCGTATATTCTCATGATCCGTCTGTCACTTGTCATTATATAGCCCTGTCCCGTTATTGTCAGTCTGTTAGTGCCGGACAGAGTCTCAAGCATTTTTTCAAGCTGCTCCCTATGCTCACTGACCATTTGCGCGAATATTGTCTCCGTGAATGCATTGCCTTTTGGAAGCATTTTTATGATATATCTCTGGTTGGAATTTCCGGAAGACTCCCATATGGCGGCATTGCCGTTCTGTTCGTCTCTTAATACTTCAGTGACATGAAAATTCAGCGGCATTTTTGAGCAGCATATTGTTTTCTGGGTTTCCTTGTCCTTGTCCGACAGTCTTTTTGCCTCATTTCTGAATTTTATTCTCTCAAGATTTTTTTTCGCTGCGCCGCTTTTGTCTCCCAGCTTGTCTGCCTTTTCATATTCTTCCATGGCATCGGCAATATTGCCTTGAAGCTCCATTGCATAGCCGGAGTTATTGAAATAGAGAGGATTCTTGGGGTCTTTTTCTATTGCTTTTGAGTAATATTTCAGGGCATTTTTAGCACTACCTCTTTTTAGGGCGAGATTTCCCATATTGTTGTATGCAGCAGCGTATTCCGGATCTTTCTCTATTGCTTTAAGATAATATTTTTCTGCATACCCTATGTTTCCGTTTCTCTCATGCATCATACCGATTATGTTGTATGATATCGGGCATTCTCCTCCAGCCTGTATTGCTTTTCTTGCCGCATCCTCGGCCTCTTGTCTTCTGCCTTCCTTCATATGGATATAGGCTATTCTGTCGAGAGTTTCTGATGATGACGGATTTTTTTTGATTATTTTGTCATATTCCTTAAGTGCGGCTGCCGTGTTGTTTTTTTTCTCAAATTTAAGAGCTTTGGCAAATGTTTTCTGTTCGCTTTTTGACATTGCCTCTGCATATACTATCCTGATTGAAAATGCTGCTGTTATTGCTACAAGGGCGATTATCAGCCATTTCCTTATATTCTCCATGCTTTGACGTTCCTTTTCGTTATTCTTCTGCTATTATATCATATTTCAAATTTGATTTCCATATACCGGACGTCTTTTGAGCTCGCATTCTGCAGGACTTCTTTCTGATTCGATGAAATTAAAATCAGATGAAATTTTTGGAGGCTGCCGAGTGAAAAAGCTTTTTTCCGCATGCTTTATTTTTGCCTGCTTAATCCTTATGTCCGGCGGGATTGCAGTGTCTTCTGATAAGGTCTTGCTCGATGATTCACCGGATTGCGAGATTGTTGTTGAAATATCAGGGTCTTCTATTGCGTCTTTTAGGAATATATCATCATCTGCTTCCGATGCCGGAATGTCTGTTATGGAGAACAGCCCGTATTCTGCTGATTCCGGCATAATGCTTGTTAAAACAAGGACTGCTGATGCTGATAAGACTATAAAAGCCCTTGAAAAACTTCCTGGAGTCGTTCATGCCGAGAAGAACTGTATATATAGGGCTTTCAAGGCGCCTAACGATCCTAAATACAGATATCAGTGGAATCTGAAAAAAATAAATATGGACAGGGCTTGGAGGCTTTCTACGGGCAAAGGCGTGAAGGTAGCCGTCATTGACACGGGGATTGCCTACGGAAATTCAGGAAGATTCGTGAGGCTTGAGGATTTTGACAGGGCGTCATTTGCCGATCCGTTTAATTTTATAACCAATACCACTGATGCTTTTGACGATAACGGACATGGATCACATGTGGCAGGCACTATAGCACAGTCAACAAATAATTCAAAGGGAGTTGCCGGAATTGCATTCAATGCCGTGCTTATGCCTGTTAAAGTGCTTGACGAGAATGGTAATGGCAGTCTTGCCGATATTGCTGAAGGTGTTAAATATGCTGCTGCCCATGGAGCAAAGGTGATAAATCTTAGTCTTGGCGGTCCTACCGGAAGCAGGATTCTTGAAAATGCCTGCAGATATGCCAGAAGCAAGGGATGCGTTATTGTATGCGCTGCCGGAAATGACGGCTCTGAAAGTCCTAATTATCCTGCCGCATATGAATCATGCATATCCGTATCCGCAGTAAGATATGACAATAAGCTTGCTCCCTATTCTTCAAGAGGCAAATATATTGATATAGCAGCACCTGGCGGAGATATGGGCGTAGATCAGAATAAGGATGGCTGTCCTGACGGCATTATGCAGAATACCATAAAGAGAGGTCATCCTGAAGAGCAGGAATATGCCCTCTATCAGGGGACTTCCATGGCTGCCCCCCATGTCGCCGGGACCGCTGCTCTTATGATGGCTGCTGGCATTAAAAATCCTGCCGATGTCGAAGCGGCTCTTAAAGAGACGGCTTTTAAAAGAGGATTGAAGCTTGGAGAAGGATATGGGGCTGGTATTCTTGATGCTGGGGCAGCAGTTGCAAAGGCAAGGAGTCTGTCATGCGGGGCTTCATCTTTTGGGATTCCTGAAGGTTTTCCTAATCCTTTATTCCCGTTTATTGCCGCTGTCCTCTCTATTTTTGCCATAAGGCGCTTTTCTGGAAATGCAAAGCATATTGAGGAATATACGTCCTCTTTACCGTTTGTTGCCGGAATTGCCGCAGGAGCTTATGCAATGTCTTTAATTCCGCTCTCTTTGATGCCTGATTTGGCTGCTTCTGCCGTTTTATGCGCGGCTCTGCCTATTTCTCTGATGTTTGTTTCGATTCCTTTCAGGGGAATACGGAGGTTTTCATCCGGATTTGCAGTGGGCTTTGCTTCGCTGTTGGCCTCATCCGTCTTTGATGGCGGCAGCCGGATTTCAGCATTTGCTGATTTGTCAGGCTTTAATTGTGTTTGGATTGCCGCTAATGCGTCAATAGCTTTTATTTCTGCCGCATTTTTTATAAGATTTTCGCCAGAAAAGTAATTCCGGAGGTTTATGTGAAGAAATTTAAGGGCATTGCTGTAAAAAGTGATATCGAAGGAGGCGTGTGGCTGCTTAAATGCGATGACGGCAAGACTTATCAGATTAGCGGGCATTATGATAATCTTGCTGATGGCGCCAGGGTCTCTGTAATTGGAAGTATAGATAGGGCAATTATGGGCTTTGCTATGGCTGGTCCTGTCATTAAGGCGGAGAAAATTTCCGCCATCTGAATGGAAGTGGTTGTATGAATTCAAAGACATTTTCTATCGCTGTCTTTATTCTTTTGTTTGTTTTTTCGTCATCCTTATGTATTGCCGATGAAAAAAAGGACAGGCATGAGCATCCGGACTATAAAAAAATTCTGTCTGATTCAAATGGGCTTGGCTTTGATCCTGATAATGAGATATTTTACAGAATTAATAATATCATTATGCATCAGTTCTACGGAAAGCCGTCTGAAAAAGAGCTTGCTGATTCAATAGTAAAAGAGCTTGGAACTCTCTCTGCTGCCGCCAATAAAAATAATCCTCTTGATGGAAGGTCCTTTGAAAAGCCTTCAGAGGTTTTTGAGGCCGCTCTTGCTTCTGATTTCGGCATTAAGTCAAATATTGTCAAATATGCGTGCGTTTGCGGGCTGTTTAAGGGAACAGGCGATCCTTATTCCGCTTTCCTTACTCCTGCGGAGTACTCGTCTATGATGGAATCCCTGCAGGCTGTCGATTTTGCGGGCATAGGGATTTACCTTGAAATTGACAAGGACAATGACAATATGCTGACCGTTATAGAGCCTATTGAAAATACTCCTTCATGGAGGGCCGGAATTCAGGCTGGTGATGTTATAACGGAGATTGACGGCGAATCGACCAAGGGGCTTGATATTGATATGTGCTCTTCCAGATTGAGAGGACCTAGAGGAACCTCTGTAGTGCTTTCTATCAGGAGAAAAGGATTTTCAGGTCTTAGAAAGTATAAGATAACAAGGGATATTATAACTGCCCAGACTGTCAGCTCAAAGGTTCTTGATTCCGGCGTCGGCTATATAAGAATAAGAAGCTTCGGAAGAAAGACAGGATCTGATTTTCGAAAAGCATTTTCTTCTATTGAAGGGGAAAAAAATAAAGGACTGATAATAGATTTGAGGAATAACGGCGGAGGATATGTCAATGCCGCTATTGCAATATCTGGGCTTTTTATGAAAAAGGGCGCTCCTATAATATCCATTAAAAACAGAGACGGAAAGACCGCTCCAAAAGCTTCGGAACTCGACATTCATTATGATATTCCAGTAGTGATACTCATCAATAAGTATTCTGCAAGCGCCTCGGAGATCACGGCAGGAGCATTTCAGGATTATGGAAGGGCAAGGATAATAGGCGACAAGAGCTTTGGAAAAGGATCGATTCAGAATCTTCTTCCATTGAGAGATGGATCCGCTTTCAAGGTTACTGTGGCCCATTATTGTACACCTAATGGCAGGGATATTGATAAAAAAGGAATAATGCCGGATGAGTGTATTGATATGGGATCTACTAAAATAGGCTCGCCTGATGATGCTCAGCTGAAAAGGGCGGAAGATTTTCTTCTCGGAAAATAACGGGAGTTTTTTTTGAACAGTACTGCGATTTTATTTAGAAGAACGGCTTTTAACAGATATTCTCTTCCTCTTCTTATGGGGATAGTCGAGCAGGCCGCTCCGGATTTTCCTGTTTATGTTATGGATTCTCCTTCTTCTGCAGGTGATTTTCTTAAAATATATAAGAATATAGTCATTGCTTATTCTTTTACGACGCTGCAGCTGATGAAGAATATTGAAGAGATCGCTTTTTTGAAGAAAAGCTGCAATACTATTCATTTTATAGCGGGCGGACCTCATGCGACTGCCGATCCGGAAGGGACTCTTGCCGCTGGCTTCGACTGCGTATTTGTCGGTGAGGGGGAGAGGACTCTCTCGGATTTTATACTTAAACTTTCTTCCGGAGAGGATGTTTTTGCGAAAAAGATATGGATTGACGAAGAGCCTGAGCCTGTTTGTCTTGACGGCTATTTTCCGGCATCTAAAAGGCATAGTC
>JAKSUM010000036.1 GCA_024409025.1 bacterium
AACTTACAATATCTCGATGTGTTTGAGTATATTTAAACACATTTTGAGTAGCAGAACATCATGAATAAATTTCTACTCATGACGGCTGCACTCGTGCTGCTGGGTTGCCTTGCGCTCAAGCCGGCCGCAGCATCAGAAGAAGAAAAAAAGCTCGCCGAATTCATAAAAAAATATGAAGCCAAGGCATCAGTGCTTGAAAAAAATCTCAATGTCACCGAATGGAACGCATATATAAGCGGCAAAAAGGAAGACTATGCAAAAATGAGTGAAGCGAGCATGGCCTGGACAGATTTCCATTCTGACAGGGAAGCATACAGGCAGCTTAAGGAATGGAAAAATTCAGGCTCAATAAACTCTTATGATCTGAAAAGAAAGCTCGATATACTTATCAACACATACGGCCCCAATCAGTTTTCTCCGGAGCTCCTTAAAGAGATAAATGAAAGGGAGACAAAGCTGCAGCAGACCTTCAACAGCTACAGAGGCAAAATAGACGGAAAAGCCGTCACGGAGAGAGACATATACGAAATACTCGAAAAGAGCCCGGACACTAAAAAGAGACAGGCTGCATGGGAAGCCCAGAAAGGCGTAGGAGAGATAGTTGCAGAGGATCTCAAAGAGCTTGTGAGACTCCGCAACAAAGGCGCTCAGGAGCTCGGATTCTCAAATTACTGGGAAATGTCCGTATCATTTGCAGATCAGAATCCGGCAGAGATAGTAAGAATATTCAAAGGCCTTGCCGATTCCACTGACAAAAAATTCTCCGAATATAAAAAAGAGCTTGACAAAAAAATAGCAAAGAGAGTAAATAAGCAGCCTGAAAACCTGAAGCCTTGGGATTACTCAAACCCCTTCTTCCAGAGCGAGACAGTAGGATTTGCTCCTGATATCTCAAAGCTCTTCCGTGACAGGAATATTCCTCTCATCGCCTACAATTTCTATGACAGCATAGCGCTGCCTCTGGGAGACGTCCTTAAGAACAGCGATCTTTATGAAAAAGAAGGAAAGTCCCAGCATGCATTCTGTTTCGATATGGACAGAAGCGGGGACAGCAGAATCCTCATGAACATAAGAAGCGAGGAGGGCTCCTTATCAACGCTTCTTCATGAGAGCGGACATGCGGTATACAACCTTAATGTTTCGAAAAGCCTGCCATGGATATACAGAACACAGGCTCATACACTGACAACGGAATCATCAGCCATGTTCTTTGAAAAATTTACAAAGAATCCGGAATGGCTTCTTAAAAACCTCGGAATAAACCTTAAAAAAGAGGAAAAAGAAGGCATAAAGAAGCAGATGATACTTTCAGATCTCATCTTCTGCCGCTGGACGATAGTAATGCTCAACTTCGAAAAGGCCATGTATGAGAATCCGGATGCGGATCTCAATGAACTCTGGTGGACAATCGTCAGCAGATATCAGGGAATACAGAAGCCTGAAGGCAGAAACAAAGCCGACTGGGCATCAAAAATTCATCTTGTAGGCTGCCCTGTATACTATCACAATTACATGCTTGCGGAGCTTGCCGTTGCGCAGTACAGGCATACTATAGGAACAAAAATAATCAAAGCCGAAGACTGGACGTCCTACGACATTACAGACAGCAAGGCTGTAGGCAAGTGGTTCAGAGACAACATATACCGTCCCGGAGCAAAATATCAGTGGAACGAGCTGATAAAGAAGGCGACGGGCGAAGAGCTTAATCCAAAATGGTGCGCAGAATCCCTATAGAATAAAAAAACAGGAGACTAATCTCCTGTTTTTTTATTCTGCTCAGGCAATCCTGTCTGAAAATACTTTTTCCAATTCAGATTCATGCTCGGAAAGCCATGCAGACATATGCGATTTCCTCTCGCGCATTGATTTTACAAAATCATCATCCTTTATCGAAGACAGATTTATGTCAACATTAAACAGGGCGCATTGGAAGCCTGTTCTTGCGAAACAGAAGCCTGACGCTGCATCGGAGAAGCATGAGTCACCACATAAGCCAAAAGCCTCAAAAGACGAATTCATAACTCTGAAACAGCTTTCGGCAGTCTTCATGGGGATTTCGGCGGCATGCTTTAACGCAGACTGGATCGCTTCCCTTCTTGCGGACTTATCCTCTTCAGACTCCTTTGGCATTCCAAATGCCTTCATTACGGAGGCGTAGGCTTCAGAATCAAGATCAGCAAGCTTCTCAAGAGCAATCCGATCGTTTTCAAGTCTGCTTATAAAGCTCTCCGCCTCTTCGGTAAGCCCGCTCTTTTTGAAGGATATCCTTAAAGCCATAATAACAAGAGCCGCTCCCATGGCTCCTCCAAGAGCACCGGCGCTGCCTCCTCCAGGCACAGGCTCGACAGAGGCGAGAGAATTCATAAAATCCCCTATTTTAACATCATTAAACATAAACTTTCCCTTTCTTTATGACATCAGTTATCATATTGACGCCAAAATGATAGAGCCATGAACGATAACCGCAGCCAAGGCATATTATGTCAGCCTGTCTTCCCCTTTCAATAGAGCCGGCATAATCTCCCCTTCCGATAGAACAGGCAGGATTTACTGTCGAAGCAAGAATAGCCTCTTCAGGCTTTATTCTCATCTGTATAACAGCTATGGACATGGTCATTGGAAGAGATTCCGACAGGCAGCTTCCGGCATTAAAGTCAGTAGCAAGCCCAACGGCAGCTCCCTCGTCTATAGCCTCCCTCATTTTCCCGTAATTTCTGACATTAAGAAAGAACTCCGATGAAGGGAGAAACATGCATACGGTATCATAATCCCTGATTTTTCTTATATCCTCAACAGAAAGACCAAGAAGATGATCACAGGAACAGGCGCCTTTTGCGGCAGCCCTCAGAGACGCCCCTGAAGACTTGAACTGCTCGGAATGTATTCTGGTCTTCAAGCCTTTTGCCATCGCCGCATCCATTATCTCTTCCGTCTCGCTTATGGAGAACGCCCCTTCCTCACAGAAGACGTCAACAAACTCGGCAAGCCCCTCTTCAGCAGCCGCAGGAATCATCTCATTCTTAACGATATCTATATATTTTCTTCTGTTCCGTAAAGAAGAGGCATATTCCTTTGGAACGGCATGGGCGCCCAAAAGCGTCGGAACAATGTCCATGGGATGAATAAGGGAAGCCTGCTTTATTATCCTGAGCTCTCTAAGCTCCTCATCAAGACTGAGTCCGTATCCGCTCTTTGCCTCAATAGTGCCTGTCCCGCATTTAAACATCCTGTCAAGCCTTTCAAGAAGAAGCTTCAAAAGCTCCTCTGAAGAAGCATTTCTTGTATTTCTGACAGTTCCCGCAATGCCCCCACCCATATTCATTATATCGAGATATGAAGAGCCATTCGCCCTCATCTCATATTCCTTTATCCTCGAGCCTGCAAATACCGGATGCGTATGGGCATCAACAAGGGCAGGAACAGCCGACTTTGCCCTTACAAGATTTTCCGTCTCATAAGATGACAAGATCTCCGATTCTTCGCCTACGGCATCAATAACGCCGTCAATTACGGCTACCGCCCCATTATGCACAAGGCCAATGTCCGACATGGCGTCAAGCCTTCTTATTACGCCTCCGGGAGAACATGTGACAAGCTCTTCGGCAGCCACAATTAAAGAAGCCTTCTTCATCATTCCGCCTGCATAAGATGTGTCTCAAGAATCTGTGAGGTCTCGAAATTTTCAAGCCTTAAATAATATCTGGCACACTCCGCAAGGGCTTCGAGAGGAATCATCCCGATTACCTCGCTTCCTGTGGCAGTAACTCCGTATCTTGCCGCCTCAATCTTGACCATTTCAAAAACCGTATATACTGCCGTTTTATTGAAATTGGTAAGATTCATTGACACCTGAGCTATATTTCTCTCACTGAGCATGACTCCGAGAGCCTTTACATAAGCAAGGCCTCCCGTCTTCGCCCTCATTCTCTTTGCAATTGCCTTGGCTATTGATATATCGGATGTGGAGAGGTTGACATTATAGGCAATCAATGGCTCTCTGGCTCCGATGACGACGGCTCCGGCAGTAGGATGAAGCGCCGGCTCTCCAACATCGGGTGTCCTTTCCGGAAGGGATGCCTCTTCCTTAAGAACCTCATATTCACCTTTCCTTATGTCGGCAAGATTCCTTCTGGAAGGCCTCAGGGCAGACTCCTCATAATAATATGAAGGAATCCTGTATTTTTCCCATACAGCCTCAGCGCATCTTCTTGAAAGCGCAACGCAGTCTTCCATGGTCATTCCGCTTATGGGCACGAAAGGAATCACATCGCATGCGCCGATTCTTGGATGTTCGCCTCTATGCTCATTCATGTCTATAAGCTCGCATGCGGTTCCGACAGCCCTTATCACGCCTTCAAGAACAGCTTCAGGCTCGCCTGTAACCGTGTATACGGTTCTGTTATGATCCTTGTCAGGCTTGACGTCAAGAAGAACGCATCCTTTTACGGACTTAAAGCCCTCCCCTATCCTGTCAATGACTTCCTGTCTTCTTCCCTCTGAAAAATTAGGAATACACTCAACTATCATAAAAAGCCTCCAAAAAAAATAATGCAGGGGTTATCTTCTTCCGAATACGCAAAAAACCTTTATTGAAAAAGAAAAGAGCAGAATGACAATACGGGCAATAAAAAACAAAATCAACATATTGCCTTGTAAAAAAGGATAAAAACATGAAGGGCATGAAAAATAGCATACAGAAAGCATGCAAATTTCCTAAGACCGCATCAGACAATAAAGAGCGCAAACGGAAACATGGCATTTTTACATAAATAGAAAAGAAGAGGATTAAAATGAGAGATTTTCACATTCATACCTGCTACTCGGACGGAACATGCTCTCCGCTTGAAATGGCAGATAAGCTTGCAGAAGCAGGCGTAAAAAAAGCAGCAATTACAGATCATGATTCTGCTGATGCATTTTATGAAAAAGAATTCCTTTCAGAAGCAAAAAAGACAGGAACAGGCAGATTTGCATATAAAGGCATGGAAATCCATACCGGAGCTGAAATAGACTGCATGTTCAATACGGAAAAATACCCTCAAAGAAAAGAGCCTATTGAAATTCTTGCTTACGGCTTTGACGAGAACAGCAAGGAATTAAAGGAATACCTCGAAAGAATACAGGCAGAAAGAAGAGAGAGGATTTTCAGGCTTGCAGAAGCGGCAAATACGCACTTCGGGAAAGAGATAATATCCAAAGACGAAATCCTCGGCATTAAGGCAAAGACCCTGATGAAGCCGCATGTAGTAAACAGGCTTCTTGAAAAAGGGCTTATAAGCGAATACAGGGAAGGAAACAAAATCCTTAAGGATTTTGAAAAGGAAAATCCGGCATCACTAAACAGGATATCCCCGTTTGACGCAATAAAGCTTATACACAATGCAGGCGGAAAGGCATTTCTTGCCCATCCTCTGGTCTATACGTACGATTCATATGATCTGGGCGAGGTAACGGCAATAATAAACGATCTTCTGAACAAAAGCCTTGACGGAATAGAGCTTTATTATCCATACGCATTCGGACACAGGCCCAAATACACGCCAGAGGAAGCCTCAGATATGGCAAAGAAGCTGAAAAGGCTCTTCCCTGACGCTGAATACTCTCAAGGCAGCGACAGCCACTCCGTTCAAGACATTGAAGCCCTGCATTCCGCAAAAGAATTATGGGCAAAGCTGAAATAGATAAAAGCCCGAGGACGAAACGTCCTTGGGCTTTTATCTATCTGCTGTAATCGTTCAAAAATTCAAGGCCGTATCTCGGATTAATGCACACATGCGTTATGTCGCCTTCCGTACGCATGTATATCCTGTCATTAAGCCACTCATGCTTAAGTATGGAACGCAATTTATCGGCATATTTAAACTTCTTCATATTAAAATCACACGCAATTCCTTTAAGATGAAGCCTGTCGATATCTTTTTTTTCAAAATATTCCGCGCTCATAAAATTATATGCCGGAATATATATCTTTTTAGCGCCGGTTTCCTTGATAAGCCTTCCATGCACCCTCTTGATAAATCCTGCAAGCTCAGGGGCAAGATAAATTTTTACAGTTTTCTTTCCGGACTTATGATTCTGCATTATGAGCTTGCCGTTTCTTACCCCCTTATCCGCTTCCTGAATGGAATTAAAGGATTCAAGACCTCTTGTCTCTGTCTCCTCAACAGATCCGCTGCAGGCTTCAATACGAGCCTTTAGATTCTCAGGATCGTCTATAAGGGCGCTGTATGCTCCAAATATCTTCCATGGATAGAGATCGCTTTCATCCCCAAGAGCATCATGCCTGTTTGATGCATTTGTCATCTCCCCTTCCATTGTCAGATAGCCATTGAGCATGTCTCTTGTCTTCTGGTTATTCCACAGAGAAAGATAACTGACATTCCATTTTGAGATAAAGCCTGGCAGGGTCTCAGTGCCAAGCACATGCTTTTCTCTCATAAGGCATTTAATAAGGTCATCATTATTCATGACTCCGTTATGGTATGCCGAAATAGCGAGGTCCGGACGATTATCAAAGCATTCAAGAAGAAAAGAAAGATAGACAACAGAATCCTCCGCATTGCATTCGGGAATCATTCTCTCATCCTTTATCTTCTTCTGTTTGGCAATCCGTGCATGGCGGGCTTTTATATTAAACGATTCGGCCTTTTTAAGAAGTAACTTCTTTTCCTCAGGATCGGAACATTCGGCAGCCTTCTGTTTTAAAGCCCTTGCCTTTTCTGCCGAGTGGGAATGAGCTCTTGAGACGGCAGCCTCGCTCATCTGACCAAGTCCTCCGCATGCGGCATATGACATTTTTGAAAGGCCTCCGCTGTTTTCCCATGTCATGACGGCAAGAGGAACCTCCGCAGGTATTCCATGCTTTGAGGCCATATTCCGTATCAAATCCTTATAAGCGGAAATAACAGTGACATTATCCTCAAGATTATGCCATTTCGTCTCATGAAATATTATATGTCGGTAGCTTAATACCTCATATACGGCATCCATCGTCTGAGAAGGCGAGTATGAAGGATTTATTGCCGCTACTGCATCCCTTACCGGATTTATATCCTTAGATGTATATTTCGTAAGATAAAAATTATAAATCCAGGACTTTGTATGCTTTGTCCTTTTTATGCCTTGTATTATGGAATCAGAGCAGGAACTCTTAAAGGAATTCCATGCCGCAGAATCATAAACAGGGGAAGATTCTCCCCTTCCGTCAGCAAGGCATATTCCTGCAGACAGAAACAAGGCTGCCGCCAAAAAAAGAATAATTCTAACGAGCCTTTCATTCCTTTCAGAGAACTTTTGACGCGTCTCCCCTGCCCTGCCTCACGATTACGGGCTCGCTCGCCGTCAGATCTATTACAGTAGAAGGATCCGAGAAGGAAATGCCGCCATCGATAACCATGTCAAGCTCATTGCCGAATTTCTCATAAATCTCATAGGGATCGCTCATATACTCTCCCTCTTCGACAGTGGCACTCGTATTTATAAGGGGATTTTCAAGCTCCTCGAGAAGAGATGAACATATCGGATTAGAGACAATCCTTATACCGACTTCCCTTCTTTTGTTCATCATAATCTTCGGAACATTCCTGGTTGAATTAAGAATGAAGGTAAAAGGCCCTGGAGCAAGAGACTTTATTATCTTATATGCCATATTGGATACCTGAGCAAATTCGGAAACCTGCTTTATGTCCCTGCATATGAAGCTAAGCTGCTTATATTTTGGAAGTCTTTTTATCCTGTATATCCTCTCAATCGCATCCTTATTGAACAAATCGCAACCGATGCCATAAATCGTATCGGTGGGATAAGCTATTACCCCGCCTTCGGAAAGGACCCAGGAAGCCCTCTTTATGTCCTTTTTCAAGGGATTATCCGGATCTATCTGCAAAAACATTCATTCAGCTTCACCATCTTTCTCTCTCGGAGGGAACTCAAGTGAATAAGCTCCAAACTTTCCTTCACGGAAATTAGAAACAATCCACATTGAAGTCCTCTCATAATCGACTTTTCCACCGGATATTATAAAATTATTCTTTCTTCCGGCAAAGTCGAGCGAATCGACAATGGACTCCTCATTCATACCTTCCGTAAAAGGATGATTACGTTTTTTCAAAAACTTAAGAATTTCAAAGGAAAGCTCATCCACAGGGAAAGCGACCTCTCTTGCCGCTCCAACAGCAGCAAGATGCCACGCCATCTCCTCTGTTGAAAGTCTCGGATAGAATATTCCCGGAACATCGAGAATCTCAAGCTCCTTGCCGGCTGAAAGCCACTGCAGCGCCCTTGTAAGTCCGGCCTTCTTTCCTGCGGCGGCAACTGTCTTGCCGGCAAGCCTGTTTATTATGGTGGACTTGCCCGAATTAGGAATGCCAAGGGCGATTGCCCTTACATTTCCGTCAATACGGTTCTTGAGAGCCCTCTGGGCCTGTATCTCTTTTCTTATTATGTCAATCCTGTCTAAAATAACCTTGGGATTCTTCATATTCTTAGAAGAGACGGCAACGGCATTCATATTTCTTTCCCTGAAATATTTAAGCCATGCGGACGTTACTGACGGAGAAGCCAGATCCGTCTTGTTTATCACATAAAGAATCTTTTTGTTGGCTGCAGTCTTTTCAAGCTCAGGATTAAACGAGCTTGCCGGAATTCTGGCATCTATCATAAATATTATAAGATCGGCAAGAGGGATTCTTTCCTTAAGCTCCCTCAAAGCCTTTTTCATATGTCCTGGAAACCATGAAAATTTCATAAAAAACCTCTTTTATCTTTCTATAGAACCATAGTAAGGAGTCCTGAACACCATTTTATGAACTCGGCGGCAGGAACAAAAATAACCTGTGAAAGAAGAGTGCCAAAAATCGTTCCGCCTGCAAGGAATATTGACATGGCGCAAACATTTGAAACAGGCCTCTTTCCGTCAACGGCATCATCCGTTATAAGAGCAATCGACGGCTCGACCAAAAGG
>JAKSUM010000037.1 GCA_024409025.1 bacterium
CGTTCAATCTCTGGCGCGGCCGAAACGCGCATGAATACCCTGCGAGCCGCATATCCCCCAAAAAGAGGGTGATGGCTGTATGTGCCCTCTATTATGAGAAAATCCGAATACGGGATGCGTTTTTCTTTTTTTAGCTTCATTTCCGTGCAGCTGAACTGCCTGTAGGAAAAATCCGCCCTTTTTGTGGCAGGCTTTATCGCTTCTTCAATAAACCTTTCATAGTCTATGTTGCCGCCCGGCTCGTTGAGGCTTTCAGGAGTCCTTTGAAACGGCTGCAGAAAGAAATCGTCCGTTTTTATTATTGGACATGACAGCCTTTCAGAGAGCTTTTTCCGCTGCCGCATCTTCCGTCTATTGCTATTATGAGCCTTTTTCCGTCCCGTTTCCTTTTTTCCGCTTCATTAATGATTTGGAAAACACATTCCATTTTTATTTTATTGCCTCTTCAACGAATTCCTTAAGAAGCTGTTTCGGCATTGCCCCGAGTGTCCTTTTTACGGCTTTCCCGCCTTTCATGACAATCAGCGTGGGGATGCTCATGACCCCGAATTCCGCTGCAAGCTCCGGCTCTTCGTCTATATTGACTTTTCCTGCCTTTATTTCCGGCATTTCGTCCGAGAGCTGCTCGACAAATGGGGCTATCATTCTGCAGGGCCCGCACCATGGCGCCCAGAAATCAAGAAGGACGGGCTTTTCGCTCTCTGATACTTCTGTCTTATAGTTTGCTTTTGTTACGTTAAATACTGCCATAACATATCCTCCCCGCATGTTTATTTTGATTTGGATATTGTAATATTATTGCCTTTGATTTGAAAAATCCTTTATTATTTATTATAATCTTATTGTGGCGGCTCTGTTTTGAGCCGGCTTAATATCGTTTTTTAAGGAGCTTGTATGGCATTAAGAAAAATAATTGTTGTGCTTTTTGCGCTTTTAATTGCATTTTCCGGCATGGCTTATGCTGCCGGCGATGATTTTACGTTTTCAGTCGTATCGGATACCCACCTGATTAAAAATGACGGCGGTCCTTTCAGGGTCTATCCGTCTGTCCGCAGGATTGTATCGGATATAATAAATGAAAGGCCTGATTTTGTCGTCCATTGCGGAGATATGATCCAGACCCGATACAGCAAGCCTAACACGGATCAGTCCATAAGGGACATGTGGGACATGTTTGACGAATCGGTTTACGAGCCTTTCAAAAAGGCGGGCATAGATATGTTTATCGCCAAGGGAAACCATGATGTGGTTTTTAACGCAAAGACTATTTTCCCTGAAAGATGGCGTGACAGAAAGTTCGCCAAAGGTCTCACGGGAGAGGATATATGCCGATATTACAGCTTTGAGCATAAGGGATGCCTTTTCATCTTCGTTGACGATTCGGCCATCGCCATGACCTCTGAACAGGTGGAATGGCTTCGTAAAAAGGTGGATGAAGGCAGAAACTACAGGGCTGTGTTCGTCGTAATGCATATAGGCCTTAAAGGCTCGGAGAGGCATCCTGACGAAAAGGCGATAGAGCCTGTCAGACAGATTCTCTCGGAAGCCCCTTACAGGCTTACCGTGCTTTCCGGCCATCATCATAAGTTCGATGTCACGGATTTTGGAAATGCCCGAAACATAATAATTGGCACTGCCGGCAAGGAAAAGGGCGGGGCGATGAAGATGGATGTTTCCGTCAGGGGTAAGGAAGTTTTCATTAAAACCTGCATATACTGATCCTATTTCATTATATTTTAAGTTTTTTAACATTTTTTTTACATAAAATTATTAAATCTATGTAGATTAACGATTTAAGTTGTTGTATCATATATATAACAAAAACGGGATAAAAAATACTGCATGATATAAAATATCATAATGGGAAATGGAGAATATAAATGAACATAACAGCTGCTTCTTCTTTCAGCAATATGCAGATTGATACCGACAGAGGTCATCATCACCATTCAAAACCCGCTTCAAACCATAATACTGCTCCACAGCCGGCAGGCGATGCCGTAACTCTCGGCGGACAGTCCGGAAATGAAGTCGGAGTCCATAAAAAATGGACATTCCTCCATTACGGCGCAGGCGATAACAATCTTTCCTCTCTCATTAAGTCCGATGTTGACGAGATGGAAAGAGTCGGCTCTGATGCCAATACTCATGTAATCTCCATGCTTGATCAGGCATCAGGAGACTGCAAGAAGTATTATATAACAAAAGACAGCACCCCCGGACTCAAATCTCCTGTTGTTGAGAATATGGGTTCAAAGGTCAATATGTCCGATCCCAAGGTTCTTGCCGATTTCATCGCATGGGGCGTCAAGAATTATCCTTCGGACAATGTTGCCGTAATTCTCGGTTCTCATGGCGGCGGCACGATGGGTGCTGTTGCTGATGACAGAAGCAATGATTTCATGAGCCCTCAGGATCTCAGGAAGGCATTTGCCGAAGCTGAGAAGATGACAGGCAAGAAGATCGATGTTCTCGGATTTGACTGCTGCCTTATGGCTAACACCGAAGTCGCTTACGAGCTCAAGGATGCAGCATCCTACATCGTCGCTTCCGAGGAGTCTGAAGGCGGAGCCGGATGGCCTTATCACAATGTTCTTAACGACAAGTCTCTTGAAAAGCTTCAGCAGGCTCTCGCTTCAAGACTTGACATAAGCCCCGAGCAGTTCGCAAAGAAAATCGTAGGCGATGCAAACGGCGTTCAGGATGATCTCCCGACAATGTCAACAATAGACACCAGCAAGATGGAAGGCCTTGCAAAGTCAATCGACGGTCTTGCTCAGGCTATAATGTCATCCAAGGATTCCAAGGATGCCCTCAAGAGCATAGCAAGAAGAACTGAAGACTTCAACGGCTTCAAGGATATAGGTCACTTCTGTGAGAAGATTATCAAATCCACAGAGATTAAGGACAAGGGTCTCAAGGCTGAAGCCCAGAAGGTTCTCGATTCCCTCGATTCAGCCGTAATCGCCAACCAGTCCTCCTATCAGTATCCCAATGCTCATGGACTCCAGATGGAAATCCCGTCAAACGGCCATATGTCTCAGGGTTATTCCGGACTCCAGTTCGCAAAGGATACCCATTGGGATGAAGCCATGGTGGCAATGGGCAGAAAATAAACTGACAATAAAAAAACAGCCTGAAGAAATTCAGGCTGTTTTTTTTTGTTATCTTCCGTCTAATTCAGATTATATTCCTTCAGCTTTTCTTCCATTCTTCTGGCTCCCTTATATGCATCCTCTTTCAGGTTTATATTGCCGTACTGGCATCTTGTTACTTTGTTATAGTAATCCAATGCTTTAAAATAGTTTTTCGTAGCTCCTGTGCCGGTTTCATACATCATGCCCATTTTTGTATTTGCCATAATGTAAAAATCGATTGTCTCCTTATTTTCCGGATCTGTCTGCTGTAATGTTTTCCTGTACATTTCAACTGCTTTATGTATGTCGGAATTTTCCGTCTCGGCTGCCGCGCCTGAGCCGTTTGATCCATACCCTGCTTCGTACATAAGCCCTGCCTTGTAGGAGCCTTCGCAGTCGCCTTCGTCCGATGCCTTAATATATAGTGCAAGCCTTTTTGCCGTATTCCCTTTCATGCCGTCCGCAGCAAGAATCGTCTTTTTCCGTTTTTCCTCCTTTTCCTGTCTGAACCGCTTGATTTCCTTAAGGGCTTCTTTGGCATGTTCAGGGTTTGCAGTATGTTCGCTTGCGACGTCCTCCAGTTGGGAGTAGCGTGTCTCCGCCTCAAAGAGGGAATCTTTTTTTGTCCCGATTCCCTTTTCATGCATTGTCGCCACTTTCATTTTCGCAGGAATGTAGTATCTGTAATGGCTTTGTGAGGCGGACTCGTAAGGGATACTTACGGATTCCTCATAAAATTCAAGGGCTTTCGTATAGTCGGGCTTCATCTCAGGTATTGTGTCGCAACCGTCCTGCCTTTTTTTGTATCCGGATTCATATATGCGTCCGGCATTATACATGCATTCAAAGTCATTAAGAGCGGCGTTTTCCGTATATACTTCCAAAGCCCTGTCAGGCATTCCCTGTTCTTCAAAATGCCTGCCTTGATTATATGCTTCGTTTCTCATCTTAACTATTTTGGCTATTTTTTCCTGTTTCAGTTTATACGGATTGGTTTCAACGACAGCCTGATTATTGACTCCGGAAGAATCGTTGTTAGCGGACTCCTCATTTTTGCCGCATCCTGGGAAAAGATTCGAGAAAAGAAAATACAAGATAATAAATACTATAACTACTGTTTGATACACAAATTGTTTTCTATAAAACGGATCAATATGCATAAATTACTCATCATCCCTTTCATACAGATTTTTTTTCCTACTATAAAACAGAGCAATAATTACCTCATAAAAACAAAAAATCCTCTACTTTGAAATAATTAATAATATTTACATTTATCTATTTTGAAAATAAAGGAATAAATAAAAACTCATCTAAAATAATATCAACAACAATAAAGGAACAGAAATATCAATGAATATCAATGTAAATAAAATTCTTACAGCACTTCTTGCCGTAAGCGTCCTGCTGTTTTTATCTGCCGGAGTATCGGACGCCAAGGCAAAAAAAGGCAAATCCGCACCTCCTCCGGCAGCCGAAACGCAGGGGGAAGGGGATGAAGGTAAAAATAAAGGAGCTGCCGGACCTAAATGTAAGTGCGGCGAGCCTATAGTTGAAGGATATAAATTCTGCCCATCCTGCGGAGCGATGACAGGCCCTGATTACAAATGCTCGTCCTGCGGCAAAATGATATTCAGCAGCGCCAAGTTTTGCGGCTTTTGCGGAGCTGAGGTGGATCTTCAGGAAAAGTTTGAGGCTGAGACCTTTTATACGCCGGAGGAAATGTATAAGAAGGGGGCTTCATACAAAAATACGAGAAACTTCCGCAAGGCATTCAAATGGTTTAAAAAGGCAGGAGATTCAGGCAATCCTGACGCCCAGCTTGCATTGGGCATCTGCTTCATGAAAGGGGAGGGCATCAAGAAGAATTCCGAAGAAGGCGCCAAATGGCTGAGAAAGGCAGCCGAGCATGGAAATCCTAAAGCCCAGTTTCTTCTTGCAGAATGCTGCCTTAAAGGGGACGGAGTGGACAAATGTCCTGATGAGGCGGTAGGATGGTATCTGAAATCGGCAGAACAGGGAAATAAGGATGCCCAGTTTAAGCTTGCCCTGTGCCATATAAACGGTGAGGGGACTGAAGCTAATCCTGAAGAGGCAAAAAAATGGCTGAGAAAAGCTGCTGCTCAGGGAGATGCTTATGCGAAACAGCTTTTGGATGATATGAAATAATAAAAAAATACCTTCTTGCCAAGAGCCTTGTTTTTTGCTATAATATTCGAATCAAGAGGGGAAGGATACAAAATTTTCCGCCCCTCCGGTTTCACAGAGATTTCATTTTAGGAGGATACTTACTGTGATCGATTTGACAATTAAACAGGAAAATCTTGAGAAGAGCGTAAAGCGCTGCAGGGAAAAGAATATCATAATCCCGACATTCGAGCAGATGATAGACCCTTCAAAGACTCCTGAGCCTATAAAGAACAGACTGAAAAATCTTGGACTTTGGGATGTAGAGCCTACAAACCTTTTCAGAATCACATGGCACAATGAGCCAGTGGAAAAGGGCGGACTTTTCGGCGGAGCAAACTACATAGAGCTTCCTTCAGCCCTTACAGGCGTGGATGCCAGAATCATGTGCATGGTCGGCAAATATTTCCCGACAGGTGCCCATAAGGTCGGAGCTTCATTCGGATGCCTCGTCCCCAGACTCGTAACAGGTCAGTTTGATCCCACGTCCCAGAAGGCAGTATGGCCTTCAACAGGCAACTATTGCAGAGGCGGCGCCTACGATTCGGCTCTCCTCGGATGCGAATCGATTGCAATCCTTCCCGAAGGAATGAGCAAAGAGCGCTTTGAGTGGCTTAAGACCGTTGCCGGAGAGGTCATAGCAACTCCCGGAACCGAAAGCAATGTAAAGGAAATCTATGACAAGTGCCACGAGCTTAATGCTACCAGAGGCACTGACATCTGCATCTTCAACCAGTTTGATGAAATGGGCAACCATCTGTGGCATCATGAAGTAACCGGAAGAGCAATGGAAGAAGTCATAAAGAAAGAGATGAGGGAAGGCGACAATTATGCAGGACTCGTCGTCACTACCGGATCTGCCGGCACAATAGCCGCTGGAGACTATCTCAAGAAGCAGTATCCTACCAGCAAAATTGCCGGATGCGAAGCTCTCGAATGCCCGACCCTTATTTACAACGGCTTCGGCGCCCACAGAATCGAAGGAATCGGCGACAAGCATGTTCCGTGGGTACACAATGTAAAGAATACCGATATGATCATCGCTGTTGCTGATGAGGACTGCATGCGCATACTCAGACTCTTCAACGAACCCGAGGGCAGAAAGTTCCTTATCGAGCAGGGCGTGGACGAAAAGATCGTCAACCAGCTCGGACTTATCGGAATCTCCGGAATTGCCAACATAATCGCTTCCATCAAGTTCGCAAAATACTATGAGCTTACCGGAAAAGACATCGTAATGACAGTTCTCACCGATTCGGCAGTCATGTACCAGTCAAGAATCAGAGAGCTCGAGGAAGAGCGCGGAAAATTCACCGCTACTGATGCCGCATACACTTATGCAGGCTCAATCGAAGGCCTCAAGATTGACCATGTTGACGAGCTCAGCTACTACGACAGAAAGAGAATCCACAACCTCAAATACTACACTTGGGTTGAGCAGCAGGGCAAGACAGTCGAAGAGCTCAACAGACAGTGGTTTGACGAGTCATACTGGACTTCAATTATCGAGAAGAGACCTGAAATTGACAAGCTGATCAACGAATTCAATGATGCTGTCGGACTCCTCAAGGAACTCAAATAGTAATACATAGTAATATCGGAAAAAGCCGGGAGATTTTCTCTCGGCTTTTTTAGACAGGATAAGACGGCTTTTCCATTGAATTTTTGTATGATTTTAAATTGAGGGGACTGTAATATTGGCATGCTGAATTCCTATTCAATATCAGGCGGAACAATGACCGCCAATAATGAGCTTGAGATAAAGGAAAATGATACCGGAGTCAGGATTATTGTTTCAAAGAACGGTATTTCCGCTGAAGGTAAAAAGAGCTTTTATCAGTCAAAATGCATTTTTTCAGTAAACCTGAAGCAGACTTCGTCAGCACCTGAAGCCTACTCCATTTATTTTGACTATGTTTCACCTGTCAGTCTTGACAGATATCTTGAGGACACGAAAAGAAAGCATTTGAGAAGCGAGGTTCTCCTGATAAAAAACATCTCGGATTCCGAGGCTGCTGAATATATACAGGATGAAATTGCCGAGCTTCTGAATATCGAGAAAAAAAACAATATTATTAAGACAGAAGTTAAAGAGCCTGAAGACGACATTAAAGAGCCTGAAGACAAGGAACAGAAAAAGGATATTCTGGAGTCGATAAAGATGCGCAGCCGTGAGGAAAAGCTTGAAGCCATTGCGGAGTCTGAGTTCCGATCTTCAGAAGGCCATCTGGATATCCCGTTCTATAGCGGAACAGAATCAGTGACTCCTAAGAAAAAAAGGCTTTCACTCAATGCAATGATGTTTTCCGCAGAGAGAATCCTGTCAGATATCAGTCTTAAAAATTTTGATGTCCCTGATAATTTTAAGCTGAAATGCGTTCCTGAGGAAGGATATATTACGGTTCTCAGGGAGAAGCCTTATGAGGCAGGCTTTAAGGCAGATACCGAGAAGGTCGTTTTCTATGACGGCGAGAAGGAAAGCGTTATAAAGAAAAAGGACATAATACAGCTTTACTGTGATGAGACGCCTGTCGAGATTATTAAAGGCATTGATGATCATGGCAATGACGCATATACCGCAAAAGAGATTGATAAAAAAGATGCCGTCGGAAATGTTTCAAAGCACAGGATATTCAATCTTTCCATATTTTATCTTGATAAGGACGGCAAGGAGTCAAAACAGGTCGTACTCTCGTCTTTCAGGCCTGAAGATCCTTCGGCAGCCAATAAGACATTCCGTCTGGATTCGGATCTGAAGATTCCCCCCCTCTATTTTTTCCGTTATATAGAACAGGAAGCCGAAAAAATTCTGGGAATTGCGGATGAGCCTGTTGACGGCGAAAGCTTTTACGACATGAAAAAAGGGGAGGATGCGGCACATCTTCCCGAGTACATAGAATATATAAATACAGGATCATCAAGGGAGTTCATTACAAAATGCGGCATAAAGGCATATATTAAGACAGCCGCCTGTATTTTCTGTCTTGCCGCATTCGCCTGTCTCGGCTTCATGGCATTGGAGGTTGAAAATATACTGTTGGGCATAGTCTCTATAGGAATGATTGCATCCATGTTTTTTGCGTTATGGTCATTTGTTTTAAAGATGGACAGGGATTCCGCCCACTTTAAAGAGCATGAGATAATATTCAGCAGAAAGAACCTAATCGGCTGGAGCAATATCCTTTTTAAGGGAGAATATTCAAAAATAAAGAACATATTCTCATTCGAGAAGCCGAACGACAGAAAAAGAAGGTTCTGCATAAAGACGGAATTTGATGACGGCAAGGAAATCTCCATATTTAACGGAATAACGGCGGAACAGGCGGAATTTATGGTTGACAGAATGAATGAATTTCTTCATATAAGATATTGGTAATCTGCAGGCAATATAAAAAAAACAGCCCCTTATTAAAAAGGGCTGTTTTTTTTATATATTCCCGTTTCCTAATTTATGGCTCCTATTGTTCTGAGCATCTTTATCCATGAGGTTTTG
>JAKSUM010000038.1 GCA_024409025.1 bacterium
CGCTATTAACGCTGCTATTGCTTTTTTCATTTTTTTCTCCTTAAAAATAAAGCCCCCGTTTTTTCGGGGGCTTTTTAGATGCGTTTTACTGTCCGTTCCAGTATTCCTTGAGCCAGTGGTTTCTGGTGGGATGGCGGAGCTTTCTGAGCGCTTTAGCTTCAATCTGCCTTATTCGCTCCCTTGTTACTCCGAAATGCTGGCCTACCTCTTCGAGGGTCTT
Source organism: bacterium (assembly GCA_024409025.1). GTDB lineage: Bacteria > Vulcanimicrobiota > CADAWZ01 > CADAWZ01 > CADAWZ01 > JAKSUM01. The sequence goes on from JAKSUM010000038.1 coordinate 221, forward strand.
CTGTTTTCCGTCTTTAAGGCCGAATCTCATTTTCAGGACTTCCTGCTCTCTTGCTGTCAGATTTCTGAGTATGGATTCCATTTTCTCTTTGAGAAGTATGGATGCGGCTTCGTCTGCTGGCGATACCGCGTCATGATCCTCTATGAAGTCTCCGAGATGTGAGTCTTCCTCTTCTCCTATTGGCGTTTCAAGAGAAATAGGCTCCTGTATGACCTTCATAATCTCCCTGACTCTTGCCTGAGAGTATCTTTCCCTGCTTGCGACTTCCTTCTTGACTTCCTTCCTTATCTCGCTTATGAGCTCAAGCTTGATTCCTGAGGAAATCTTTATGCTGTCTCGGAATGATATCGCTATGTCCGAATCGATTGGAAGCTTTATGAACTTGTCGCCCTTTTTGATTCCAGGTCTTGACTCGAGAAGCTTGGAGATTGCTTTTTCAGACTCGTTGTATGAACAGCCGCTTGCGCCTGGGTCTGATTTTTTTAAGTCCCTTATATAGTCTATAATCTGATCTGCAAGAAGCCTTCTGGCTTCGCGCTTCATCTCCCTCTTGAATTCATCGATATCCCTGCTTTTTGAATGTTCGAATCTTTCGTCATCCGTAATTCTGCCTGAACTATCGCCTTTTTCCTCAAAAATTTCAGAGAGAGATTCATATATTTCTGCTTCTAATTCAGCCTTCAAAGAGATTCTCGTTTCGGAATCGAGAGGGAACTTTATCTCTTTTCTTCTTTTGGGTTCGTCCTTATTTTCCGAAGGCTCTTCAGGCTCGGAGGGCTTTTCGGTCTGTAATGGAGCGGAATCCTTCATGTGCCGTCCGGATTTTGCCTTATCCTTCTTGCTGTCCCTCTCTATAATTTTGGATTCGGTTACGAATTTTATGACCTCGTCCCTGTCTACAGGGAACATTTCCCTTGCAATTTCTTCAACCGAAGGCTCCTTGCCGTTTGTCTGATGGAGGTTTCTGGAGATTTTGACAAGCCTGTTCATTGTCTCCACCATATGGACGGGGATTCTGATTGTTCTCGCCTGATCCGCAAGAGCCCTTGTTATCGCCTGTCTTATCCACCATGTGGCGTATGTGCTGAACTTATAGCCTTTTGTGTGGTTGAATTTTTCGACAGCCCTGATGAGCCCGAGGTTTCCCTCCTGTATAAGATCAAGGAAGAGCATGCCCCTGCTTGTGTATTTTTTTGCTATGCTGACAACAAGCCTGAGGTTTGCCTCTATAAGAGAACGCTTTGCCGCCTCTCCCGTCTTTTTGGTCTTTTCGAGAGTCTCCGTATATGTTATTGAGCCGATGTCGCCGGAGTCCTTGAGGTCCTGCTTGTATTCTTCCAAGGACCTGTTCCATTCGTCCGCTATCGTCTTGTTGCTCTCTATTATTTCAAGCCTGTCTTCGGCATCCTTTGAGAATCTTGCATGCTTTACTTTTTTCATGATAAGATTCTCTTCTTTTTCTTCAGGTTCGGAATATGAATCACTGTCAGCTGATTCTTCAGAAGGCTCATCATCCCTTCCGCGCACCCTGTAGTTGTCTATCGATATGCCGTCAAGATCTATGCCTGTCTTTTCTGAGAGATTGCTGCATACTATGTCCCAGATTTCGTTTATAAGGACGAGCTGCTTTTCAGCCTTATTGCCTTCCTCTATTTTTTTTGCGCGGTCTTTTTCCTCTTCCTGTGTGAGAAGCGATACTCTGCCGATGTCTTTCAGATACATCCTGACAGGATCGTCAATGGACATTCCTCCTGTCCATGTATCGTCCTGAAGGTCATTTGATTCAACTTCCGGCTCTTTAGATTCGACGACTTCTATTCCTTCATGCGTAAGGAGTTCGAGAACGTCCTGAATCTGATCCGCATTATTAAATTCAGCTTTTGAGGCAAGGGCCTCCATGATTTCGTCGTAGGTGATGAATCTTTTCTTGCGCCCTTCCTCAAGGAGCTTCCTGACCTCGGGAGCCGGTTCTTCGGCGCGGTTCGCCGGTGTTTTTTCCCTGCTCATATTTTTCTCCCTTTAAAATATTGATAAAGCCGCCGATATTCTATATACTTTTCGTCGTCATGTTCAAGATTATTGTTTTTAAGAGCTTCCTCTATCTCTTTTTTGAGAGTTCGGAATTTTTCTTTCAAAAGATTGTCTTTTATAAGCCCTGCCAGCTCTTCTGCGAGGACAGCCGCAGATTCCTTGGTTTCAGCGCCCATGTTTTCAAAAAGTAATAATTCAATTATTTTTTCCGTTAGTCCTTCATTTTCGCTGTAAGCTGAAAAATCTTCCGCCTTCAGAGGCTCCTTAAATCCGCCTTCAAGGATTGCGCCGCATATTATGCTGAGAGTTTCGTCTGGGATGTCCGAAGGTGATATCTTTTCCGATATTTTTTCCGATATTTCAGGATGCCTGAGCAGGATTGCCGTAAGCCTTTCCTCCGGAAGCATTGTCTTTTCGCTTTTTCCTGATATTGGGGTTCCTGGAGGGATCTGCCCTGATACAATGCGTCTTGTCACTGATTCTGATACTTCTGAAGCTTCTGAAATTTTTTTAATATACTCCGACTGCACCACCATATCCTTTAATTTTGCTATATGCGGGGCTATGGCCCTTATGAATTCAGACTTGCCTGAAGGTGTGGATATGTCCGAGATATCCTTCTGTCTTTTTATATAAAATTCTATTATGTCGAGAGGCGAATTGATTATCTCTGCCAGTGCCTCCGCCCCATGCTCACGCACAAACGAGTCCGGATCATGACCTTCGGGTATTGACGCGACCGAAGGTACTATTCCTGCATTGTAAAATATTCCTGCATTTCTTGCTGCGGCGCTTTTGCCTGCGCTGTCCGAGTCATACAGAAGGACTGCCTCTGATGCGAATTTCCTCAGCAGCTCCGCCTGATTCTGTGTCAGGGCCGTCCCCATCGATGCGCATACGTTTTTTATACCGCTCTGCCACATGGAGATCATGTCGAAATATCCCTCGACTATTATAACCCTGTCCTCCTTCTGTATCTGGGCTTTTGAGAGGTTCAGTCCGAAAAGGCTCTTTCCTTTTGTGAAGAATGCCGTTTCAGGGGTGTTCATATATTTTGCGTATCCGTCTTCAAGGGCTCTTCCTGCCATGGCCATGAAGCTTCCCATGTGATCGAGAAGGGGAATTGTTATCCTGTTGCGGAGCAGGTCGTAGACGCTTCCGTCATCATTTCTGACGGCCATGCCCGATTCTATTATTTCGTCCTCTCCGAAGCCCCTGCTCTGAAGATGGTACAGAAGGTTTGCTTTGCCCGGAGGGGCGTATCCGAGGCCGAATCTTCTCGATGCTCCTTCTGATATCCCCCTGTCTGCAAGGTATGCCTCGGCTTTTGGCGCATAGCCGCCATGAAGGCTGTTGTAATAGAATAGGGCGGATTCCCTTATTATCGCTTCTATCGAATCCTTCCTTTTCTTGAATTCCGATCTGTCGGCAGATCCTGCAAATTCCAGTCCTGCTCTTTTTGAGAGCTTTTCAAGCGCCTCGCTGTATGATATGCCCTCTATTTTCATTACGAAGCTTATGACGTTTCCGCCGGCTCCGCATCCGAAACAGTGGAAAAATCCCTTTTCAGGGCTTACTGAAAGGGAAGGATCCTTGTCACTGTGGAATGGGCATACTGCGGCATATCTCTTACCTGCTCTTTTTAGCGTCACGTACTCGCCTATGACGTCCTCTATCCTGACTTTTTTCAGGACGGCTGCTGCCGTCTCCTTAATCCCTTCGCTCATAACAAACCACCGTAATTATGATTATTGTGAATGCTTTCCGCTATTTATATGAATGGCGGCAGCAGCTGCGGACAGGGCTATCAGTCCCGTTCCGGCGATTACTGCCACGCTGAGCGGAATATGGTCAATTGCCGCTCCGGAAATATACATTCCGGCGCCGCATGCCATGTATATTAATGACGATACGCAGCCGAATACCTTTCCTGCCATCTCCCTTGGCGTCTTTTCCATAAGCAGTGACGAGAATATCACTCCTGATATGCCGTCTCCGAAGCCCCCTGCGGCTATTGATAATATCGGCAGGAGATAAGGCGCAGCCGATTCCGTTCTGCAGGGAAGCAGAAATGTACCTCCCATACCTGCCGCCATTAGCAGGGTGGAGCAGAAATACAGCCGGACTGTCTTTATCCTTTTACTCAGGGGCCCTGCCGCAGCCGCGCCCAAAAATGCCCCGATGCCCCATGAGGTTACAAGCCAGCCGTAAAGGCATCCTCCTTCGGAATGAATAGACGAGAATATCGGAAGTGCCGTATTGTAAGCTCCGCTCCCAAGGCCGTCAGCAATCCTGAGCAGAAGAAATGAGAGCAGGGCTCCTGAAGCGATTATGAATGAAAAAGCGTTTTTGAATTCGGCAATGAATCCCTCTTTTGATTCACCGGCCATATGAGGTCTCATGGATGCCCCGATCATAAGAAGCGTGGCTACGGAGAAAAGAAAGCTTGCGCTGTCTGCGGCAAATGATGCTGTATATCCGGCAAAGCCGACGATTGCCCCGCCTGCTGCAGGCCCTATTATTGCCGTTAATGACTGCGACATTCTTGAAAGAGAGTTTGCCTCTGTAAGATCTTTCCTGCTGACTATTTCAGGAACTGCGGCAAGGGATGCGGATGCATATATCTTGTCAAATGCCGACAGTATGAATCCAAGTATGTAAAATAGCGCGGGCTCCCTGAAGAATATGAAGCACAGGACGGCTATTGCCCTTACGGAATCGCATATAATCATAAGGTTTTTTTTGCTGTATCTGTCTGCAAGAAATCCTCCTGCAGCCCCGAATATAAGGGACGGCAGTGTTCTTACTGCAAAAAAAATGCCTAGCGCGGATCCGGATCCGGTGATTTCATATAGAAGGACATTAAGAGCGACGTAGTTGATCCATCCGCCGCATGAAGATACCGCCTGCCCTGTCCAGAGCAGTGCAAAATCTCTGTTTCTGAAGAAGAGGCTGTTTTTTATTCTTGAAAGCATTTTCATATGTCAGGCCCGCTAATATTATGATTTGGTTTTCTTTGAAGCCATGCTTTCTTCCTTCATCGGCGCATGGACTTGTAATGCAACTAAAAAAAAGGCCCGATTAATTATCGGGCCGTTAATGTTAATCGAGTCTGATATTATATTCCTTTAATAAGGAATATCATTGTCTCTTTATATTTGTAGTCGTTTGTCGAGTTTGCTATTCCTGTAAGGACGACAGTCGAATCGTCTATCCTGTAGGCAGCCTTTGGCCACATCTCAACTCCAAGAAGATCCTTAAGCTCGGCATTGTCTATGAATTTTCCTGTTTTGTCGAAAAGTTTGAGCTTTCTGAGGTTGCTGTCGACTATTACATTGCCGTATTTTGACTCGAAGGAGCCATGGACCCAGCCTATGCGTGAGGGATCAAATGACTTTTCGCTGTGCTCAAACGTGTACTTTTCCTTGCCGTCAAGAGAGTAGCAGGTCGTATATTTGCTGCTTCTTTTTTCTTTTTTGCCGTTTACGTCGACATATTGCGGGACTCCGCCGCTGATGACGAACTCATTGTCCCTTATGTCGATGAAGTCAATCGTGCAGTATTTGCCTTTTCTTTTTGTGTCATCCTCATTCATGTTCGAGAAGAACCAGACCTCTGAAGGGAATGTGTCGCCTGTCAGATCCTTGAATACCAGGGAATCGGCACCTACGAAGCAGCTTGCTCCCCATTTGCCGTCAGGGCTGGGAAAGAAGTAGCCTTTGGCATCCTTGTCTTCCTTTATTATGCCTTTTTTGCCGACTGTCGCAATGCGGAATACTCCTCCGCTTATGTACATGGTGCCGTTTCTGTCACAGCTTATATATGATATGCTTTGCGGCAGCTCGAGGATTCCGTTGTTAAAGTACGATTTTTCAATCCTGAGGCCTCCTTTGCCGATCCTGTATGCCGTGAGCATATTCTTTTCGGCAAGCACTATTATGTTTTTTTCGGGAGACACTATTCCTGCGAGCTTGCTGTAGCTGTCATTCTTTATGGGGGTTTCAGTCCTTAGCCATTCGGATGTAAGTGACGCCTCTCCGAGCTTCACCTCTTTTTTCTCTCCAGGCTCTATTCTTGCATGCTTTTCGGCATCCGGAGTCTCTGTCGGAGCTGCCGAAGGCGTTGCGGAAGCTGTTGGTGCCGGAGCTGACGGCGCCGGAGTCACCGGAGTCTGTGCCTGATCCGTACATCCTGTCCCTATGAACATCGCAGCTGCCAATATTGCGAGTAGTTTTTTCATAGCGCTTTCTCCTTTTGATAATTATGAATTTTGAAATTTACAAGACAGTTTGTTGACAAATATTAATAATTTGTATTTTCATTAAAGCATGAGGAAATTCCTTGATTTTTCCTATTGGTATTTTTGTAATTGCCGTGAAGTAGGAAAAACGGGGGATTCAAAAGAAAATATTCACAAGGGGAATTTCCCCTGGAAAATATTTTTCATGGAGACGCAGCTATGGAAGCCCCAATCGGCACGGACATAACCCCGAAAAATTTTTATACTTATTTTAAAGGCAGGACCGACAGGGTTGCCGTATACAATCCGGCAACAACAAAAGTCGTATCCTTGGAGATAAAAAAGGGAGACTGGGAGATCATGGAGAGGGTTAAGGCCCATCTCGCTGGTCAGAGCAGGCTCGCCATATACAACCATCTGAGCGACAATACATGCACATGGGCTAAGGTCTCTTTTGAGGAAGCGACAAAGGTTCCTACCGCAAAGCATTCTCTTGCTTTCGTGAAAGACTGCCATACTATAGGCCTTACCGGAGTCAAAAGGGAGAAAATGAAGGAGAAGGGCGAGAATTACGCCTGCTGGTTCTTCTTTGAAAAGCCTGTTTCCGCCAAGAAGATAAAGCATCTTATCGGACTCCTCTTTAAAAGGCTCGATATAACGAAGGCTGACGTGCTGCCTACTGAGGACATGCTTACTGCAGGCAGCTTCGGAATCTATTCATGGCTCCCATATTTCGGAGGAAGTGACAAGTGGCTTGATCAGTCCGGCAATGTCAGGATGGATCTCGGAGTAAAGATGGGACATACCGTTTTCCTTGATGAAAACGGCGAGGCTGAAAAGGCTCCGTTTGCCAAAATCCGCAGGCTTTCGGAAGAGGATATTGACAATGCAATCCTTTATCTTACCGAATATATTCCTCAGGATCCGACTCCGGCTTCTCCCGTCAAGATTCTTGACGTGCATATAAAGAAGATAATGGAAAAGTGCGAGGCTATGAAAAACATAGCTTCGGAGCTTAAGGAAAAGCAGATTCTTACTGACAGCATAATCGGGCTTCTTGCCCCCATATTCTCTGCTTGGGGAAGGCTGGACTATTTCCATGAGATGGTCTCAAAGACAAAGGGATATGACAAGGCCTATGTCGACAAGAAGATAGCATCTCTTCCTGCATCCTCATTTTCTCCCTGTGCCGCATTCAGGGAAGCCGGACTCTGTCCAGAAGGTAAGGAATGCTTCCAGCCCAAGCCTCCGATTATCGAGAGGTATGGAAGGCTTGAAGACGATATGAAGGCCCCTAAGGACAAATGGAGGAGATTTTCTCCTGCCGTATGGGCTTTTCAGGGAATAAGGGAAAGACTTGAGGATGAGGCAAGCGCTGAGACTGCAATAATTGATATAGATGCTTCCGATCTTTCAGACAGCCTTAAAGCGTTTGGCGCTGACCTCCTTTCCAAGCGTGAATTCCTTATGAAGACGAGGCGCTCGTATTCCGGAATTTCCACAGGCTTCCAGTGTCTTAACCAGTCGATTGACGGGCTAAGGCCTGATACCGTCACAATCGTATCCGGAATCCATGGCATAGGCAAAGGCACATTCTGCTCCCAGATAGCCGAAACATGTGCCTCGGAAAAGCTTGATTGCGCCTTCGTGACCTTCGGTGAAACCAAGAATGATGCCATTGCAAGGCTTATTTCAAGAAACAGCGGAATAGATTACAGAAGAATCCTGAGGGGAATGCTCAGCGATCAGGAAATGGCAAAGGTTCAGGAAACCTATGCAAGGATAGAGCAGACGTTCGGTCCCTATCTTTACTTTATGGAAGGCAATGACGCTACCGGCATAAGAAAAATGAAGACTCTTATTGATGCCCTTCCAATAAAGCTTTTGGTTATAAATTCCCTGAATTTCGTGCCGTTCATCTCACGTCAGCAGATAACGGACATTCCAGCAAGATTCGATCAGAATATGCGCCAGCTCAAGACGCTCGCAAGATACAAGCAGATTCCTATACTCGTATCCTATACGACAAGGGACAAGGACAGCAATGTTTCGGATTTCGTTTATTCGGAAACGCTCGTAATGCAGGCATGCGACAACTGGATTCATCTTGAGGAGGGCAAGGCTGCTGACGCCCAGTCAAAGGAATACCATATGCTTATAAGAAAGAACAGGAGCGGCGACAAGAACGTGGTCTACAAGCTTGCATATCAGGCAGGCGTGCAGAGGTTTGTAGAGGTTAAATAGGAGAAATTGTTAAGCAATCATATAAAAATATCAATAAATCGGCAAAATTAAGGAAATTAGAGAAACGATTAAAAA
>JAKSUM010000039.1 GCA_024409025.1 bacterium
ACTGCTATGCCTTCGGCTTTGCCGAAGCATTCGCCAAGCACCACGTTTGCAGTCTTTCTTGCTGCCCCGGGAAATTTTATCATCTCAGACATTGTCTCAGGCATCCTGCCGCCGAACTCGTTTATGAGCATGTGCATGCTTCCCTTTATGGACTTTGCCTTGTTTCTGTAAAATCCGGCGCTTCTTATTTCATTCTCTATCTCTTCAATCGGAGCACTGTCTATATCCTCGGGTGATTTGTATTTCCTGAACATTTCCCTTGTGATCATGTTGACCCTTTTATCCGTACACTGGGCTGACAGTATTACGGCTATCAGCATCTGCCATGGCTCGGAATATTCAAGCTCGCAGCCTGCCTGAGGATACATTAAATCAAGCTTTTCCATAAGGGTCTCTATTTCATTGGCGCTTAAAAGTTTCATGGCTTTGTATTCCCTCAATCCGAATAGTTTCGTATTATGACTTCTTTCCCCGTTCTTTTTGACGCATTGCTGTTTATGCTTCTTCTGGCGCTTATTCTTTCTATAAGAAAGCCGCTGTAAAGCTCATGCGCTTTTGGAACGTCATTATTGCTGAGCATCAGCTTTATTCCCTTTAAATCAAGCTTTCGGAACAGCCTTGCCAGCCTTTCGTGATCGGACATTGCAAAGCCTTCCTTTGTATAGTCCGTGAAATCGGCTGTATCGCTTTCAGGCAGGTAAGGCGAATCAAAATATATGAAATCCCCCTCTTTTGCCTTATTGCATGCTTTTTCAAAGTCCTTTACTTTTATCTGTATGTCATTTGACGAAAGATATCTGCCTATGCCTGCCAGATTCTCCTCATCTATTGATTTCCCCCTGTTGTTATTGTACGGTACATTGAAGAGTCCTTTTGAATTTACCCTGTAAAGACCGTTAAAGCAATGCTTGTTAATCCATATCATAAGAGCTGCGCATTCACTGTCGAGCTCTCCTGATTCTGTCTTCAGGTTATACCTTGAGCGGATTTCGCGATAGTATTTGTCATCGCATTCGCATGATGTTATTTTCCTGATTTCCCTTATCACTGACCTGCTGCTTTTTTTTAGCTGCCTGTATGCGTTTATAAGCTGCGGATTTATGTCGCTGATTGCTGCTTTTGGCGGATGTATGGAAAAAAAAAGAGCTCCCCCTCCTATGAAAGGCTCGAAATAATTGCCGTATGATTTAGGAAGCCTTGCCTTCAGCTCACCCAGAAGCTGGCCTTTGCCGCCAGCCCACTTTAAAAAAGGATTTATTTCTATTCTTAGCATAATGTTATATTAAACATTTTTTTGTGTTTTTCCCTTTTTTTATTGTTTTTGAAGTTTTAATGATGTAAAATAAAGAATATTGCTCAAAAATGATGCTTTTCAGATTATTTGGCTAAGTTCATTCCGGGAGATGTAAGATATATTATGAAGCACCTGCAGTTTGAATACATAAGCGACAGCAATCTCTATAAGGAGCTTAACAGGATAAGGAGATTCTGTAATCATTCAATCTATACTTGCATCTCTTTTCAGATATTTGCCTCCGATGTCGATTCCGAGGATATTGAAAAGGTTATCTCAAATATTGAGAGCTTTTTTCCGGATGCCCTTTATTGGGGCGTTGAATCTTATGGCAATATATATGAGGCATCTCTTTCGAAAGCGAATATTCTCATTGCATGCAGCATTTTTGAAGAAGCTTCCACAGGTCTTGAAGTTATAAACATTACTCCGGGAGAGCGTTTTAAGACGGCTGGAGATTTGTGGGCATATTGCAGGACAGTCAGCAATCTTAAGGCGGTACAGCTTCTTTGCTCCAGAACATGTGTGGATGCCTTAGGCCTTTCGAGAGAGGATGTGGATATGCCTGAAGACATAAAGGTCTTTGGCGGCATTCCTGCTTCCTATCCGGATTTGAGACAGCCTGCATATGTATTTTCAAAAGGCCTTGCTCCTTCATATGACGGATGCATTGCAATACTCTATTCAGGAGACAGCCTGACTGTTGACTGCCGCCATGTCGCAGGATGGAAAGCTCTGGGAAAGACAATGAAGATAACATCCTGCAAGGATAATGTTATCCACGAGATAGACGGGGCTCCGGCTTTTGATATTTATAACAAATATCTTAATGTCGATCGCGATATGAACCTTCTTATCAATCAGATATGGTTTCCTCTGCTTATTGAATTTTGGGGGGAAGAGACGTTCAGGATGCCCATTGCCGTGAATGAGGACGGTTCTCTCATGCTGGCTGTTAATATTGAAAAGGGCGCTAATGTAAGACTTGCTTATGGCGACAGGAACATTATAATATCTGATCTGATAAAGGCATATAATTATTTTTCGGCTATGGAGCCTGAAGCCTTAATGATATTTTCATGCGGCGGCAGAAGAATGTTCTGGGGAGACAGGGATATTAGCTCGGAAACCTCCATGTTTGAGGAGGCGGCGCCTTCTTTTGGCTATTATACGGGAGGAGAGCTTATAAGGATAGGCTCACATATGTTCCATCTTAATATATCGGTAGTTATTGCCGCATTTAGGGAAGGTCCTTTGAATTCAGGATTATTAGGATGCATGCCGTCTCCTGATATCGAGCTCAAGCAGTCCATGAATGAGAGGCTTCTTTATTTTATAGGCGCCGTTTCAAAGGAGCTGGAACAGAAAATGAAGGTGGATACCCACATGCTTGCCGCAGCGACAAATATTATATATCCTGTGGGAATATCCATGAATCTTACAAAAAATGAGTATCATGTCATTGCATGCGATAAGAATGTAATGGCTATAGAGCCTTTAGGATCAGTTGACGATCTTATTGCTTCCAGAGCTTCCTTTATACGCAGCCAGTCCCAAAGGGATGAGTATTTGCGTCTTTTTTCAAGAAATGTTCAGATAAAGGAGTTCATAACAGGCGCTAAGAAAATTTCATTCAGATACCAGATGTCTGCTATGGACGGTACTATACACTGGATAGATGCCTATTCCGTGTTTGTCGAGTCTGCTGACGGAGATGTTCATGCCGTCTATCTTGAGAAGCCTGCCGATGAAGAGGTTTTAAAAGAGGAGAGACTTCAGGATGCCCTGTCTGCTGCTGAGGCTGCGAATAAGGCAAAGTCATCATTTCTTTTCAATATGTCCCATGACATACGCACTCCAATGAATGCCATTATTGGCTATACGGAGCTTCTCAGGAAGCATAAGGACGATATTGGCATAATTGACAGGTATATTAATAATATACAGGAATCTGGAAGCTTTCTGCTTGGCCTCATAAACAATGTTCTTGAAATGGCAAGGATTGAAAGCGGAAGGGTCGTACTTGAGGAAGTGCCTATTGACATATTGGAGCTTAAGCAGATGATTGCATCTGTTTTTGAGGTTTCATATAAGAAAAAGGATCTTTCTGTTGATGTGAAACTGGACATAAAGACCAGATATGTGTTTGCAGATGAGGTAAAGTGCCGCCAGATTCTTCTTAATATTATAAGCAATGCTGTCAAATATACTCCTTATGGCGGAAAAATCCGTATCAAGGCATATGATGAGCCTTGTTCCAAGGAAGGCTTTGTGAATATGCGTTTCTGTGTTGAGGACAGCGGAATTGGCATATCCAAGGAATTCATTCCTCATATATTTGATACTTTTTCAAGAGAAAAGAACATGACTGAGGGCAAGATTGCAGGAACAGGCCTTGGCATGGGAATAACAAAAAGGCTTGTCGATCTTATGGACGGAACAATTTCTATTGAAAGCGAGCTTGGTAAGGGCACAAGGGTCGAGGTTTCAATTCCCCTCAGGGTTGCGCCTTGCATAATGAAGCAGAAGAATATGACTTCTTCTGATGATGATTTTTCATTAAACGGCCTTAAAGTTCTTCTGGTTGAGGATAATGAGCTTAATGCTGAAATTGCGGAGGAGCTTCTTTCTGAAAGAGGTATGAAGGTGGATCATGCTGCAGACGGCTGTCTTGCTCTTGAAATGCTTGAAGGCAGGGACGCCTGCTATTATGATCTTATACTTATGGATATACAGATGCCGGTTATGGATGGCTATGATACTACAAAGGCTGTCAGGCAGATGAAAAATCCGGCATTGGCTTCCGTTCCCATTATCGCTATGACCGCGAATGTTTTTGAAGAGGACAGGGAGAAGGCACAGTCTTCAGGAATGAACGGATTTACGGTAAAGCCTGTAGAGGTGGACAAGCTTTGTCAGGAGATAAGGAGGGTCCTTAAGAATTCTGATTGCGGAAAAGGATGATTCGGGTTTCTCTGTATAAAGGCAAGGGTGGCCGTGTTAATTTATGTTAAGGGGGATGTAGCGTGAAAATTATAACAGATTTGCCGTCAGTCTTTGAGGAATTTGCCGAAGCAAGGAAAAATTCTTTTCTGTCTGTCAAAAGGATAAAGGATGAAGGAAAGCCTGTCATAGGAGTCTATTGCGGATATTTTCCTATGGAGATAGCGATGGCGGCAGGAGCTGTTGTTGTCGGGATCTGCTCCATGTCGGACGAGACTGTCGGGGATGCGGAAAAAGATCTGCCCAGAAATCTCTGCCCGCTCATCAAATCAAGCTATGGCTTTGCAAAGACGGATAAATGCCCTTTTTTCTATTTTTCCGATCTCGTTGTGGGAGAGACTACATGCGACGGAAAGAAAAAGATGTATGAGCATCTTGGCGGGATAAAGCCCGTCTATGTCATGCAACTTCCGAATTCTCAGGATGATTCGGGATACGCGCTCTGGAAATCAGAGCTTTTCAGATTTAAGGATTATATCGAAAATATGTTCGGAGTCAGGGTGTCCGATGAAAATCTTAAAAAGCAGATTTCGCTAAAAAACAGGGAAAGGCAGGCTCTGAAGAGGCTGTCATATCTTATGGCTCTTGATCCGGCCCCAATTTCGGGAGAAAATCTGTTCAATCTTCTTTACGGCTCCACCTTTAAATTTGACAAGGAGGCTGTTATCTCGGAGATTGAAGCTGTGATTGAGAAGATTATGAGGGATTATGAGAGCGGAATCAATGTCGGAAAAAAGCCCAGAATAATAATAACGGGCTGTCCGATAGGAGGAGCCACGCTAAAAGTCTTACGGGCTGTTGAGAGCAAGGGCGGATGCGTCGTCGCTTTTGAAAACTGCAGCGGAATGAAGAATATTGACAATATGACAGATGAATCGGATCCCGACATGTACGGAGCTCTTGCAAAGCGATATCTCGATATAGGCTGCTCATGCATGAGTCCTAATCCTAACCGTTATGAGCTTCTTGGCCGAATGATTGACGAATTTCACGCTGACGGCGTGATAGACATGACTCTTGTCGCCTGCCACACTTATAATGTGGAGGCTTTCGGGATAAAGAGATTCTGTCTGGAAGAGAAGCATGTCCCTTATATGCACATGGAGACTGACTATTCCCAGTCAGACATAGGGCAGCTTGAGACGAGGGCCGCCGCTTTTATTGAGATGCTTTAGGAGGAATAAGCATGCTGGGACTTGGAATTGATTCTGGCTCCACTGTTACAAAGGGGGCTCTTTTTGATGGGGAGAAGGTTGTCAGGAGGCTTATGATCCCGACAAAGTCAAATCCTAAAAAGAGCATTAGGCTTGTTTATGACAGCCTTATTTCCGATGACGTGGGATTTGCGGTGTCTACCGGCTACGGAAGAGCCCTGCTTGAAAAAGCCGGAAAGCAGGTCACTGAGATTACATGCCATGCAAAGGGCGCATCCTTTCTGTGCCCTGAGGCAAGAACAGTGATAGATATAGGCGGTCAGGACTGTAAGGCGATAAAGCTTGACCAAATGGGAAGCGTCTCGGATTTTATCATGAACGATAAGTGTGCGGCAGGGACTGGAAGATTTGTCGAGATTATGCTTAAGGCCCTTGAGCTGGAAAGCGGGGATCTTGACGATGCCGTCCTTAATGCTTCTCCCGTAAGCATAACAAGCATGTGCGCTGTTTTTGCCGAGAGTGAGATGATTTCCCTTCTTGCATCGGGGGAAAGGGAGCAGGACATTGCTGCAGGCATTGTTCATTCAATATGCAGAAGGACTGCTGTTTTTGCGTCAAAATTGAATCCGGAAGGTCCTGTTTTTTTTAGCGGAGGTCTTGCCGGATATAACTGCTTCAGAAGTTTTCTTGAAAAATATGTCGGCTTAAAGACTGTTGTTCATGAGGATTCCCAGTTTGCAGGCGCTATAGGCGCTTCGATAATAGCTTATTCTTGTCTTATGAAAGGATGATAATATCTTAGGCTCCTTATGGCAAGAATCTTCCATAAGGGAATGGCTTAATGATTATTTCTTTAAAATGGCATTTAATGAGAGGGAGCGCTCAATGATTTCCGTAACTAAGATAAGGCATAAGCCTAATCCTCATGGTTGTTCTGTTTTTGAGATGTACTACATAATGGGAAAGTTTGATACGGAGGACAGGGTGTTTCTGCTCTCTTATGATGAGGCTTCAAAATTATTTAAGGATGACGGGGACAGGACTGCAGGTCCTACTGATTATGCCGTGTCTCAGGGATGTCCCAGGTACTCCAGCGGAAATTATGTCTGGGCTCTAAGGACTCGTGGGATGGATACCCCTTTGGTAAGCGGGGTTTTCAGCACGGGAAGCTTTGATTTTTATATTTGGTCTTATCAATATACTGGCATAAGGCCTGCAGTATGGATTGAATTGCCTGAAAAATAGGTAATTACAGGCGTATATTTGTGAGGATTTGTAATGGTTTCTTTTGAAAGCGATTATATTGCAGGCGCCCATCCTGAGGTCTTGAAGCGGCTCTGCGATACTAATATGGAGTCTCTTTCCGGATACGGGGCTGATTTCTATACGGATTCGGCAAAAAAGAAGATTGCTTCGGCATTGGGCGATCCTGATGCTCAGATTATATTTCTGACCGGAGGGACTCAGACCAATGCCGTCGTCATTTCCTCAATGCTGCATGACTGGGAAGGGGTTGTTGCCGCATCTACAGGCCATATAAGCGTACATGAGGCAGGCGCAATAGAGCATTCCGGACATAAGGTGCTTGCCCTTGAACATTGTAACGGAAAAATTTCGGCATCATCGCTTGAAAGGATGATGGAGGATTTCCATAATGACGGAAATCATGAGCATATGGTCTTTCCCGGAATGGCATATATTTCGCATCCTACGGAATACGGATCGCTCTATTCGAAAAAGGAGCTTTATGAAATATATTCCGTATGTGTAAAATATTCAATTCCTCTCTTTATAGACGGGGCGCGTCTGGCATACGCTCTTATGAGCAGGAAAACGGATGTGACGCTTAGGGATATATACGAATTGTCCGATGTCTTTTACATAGGAGGCACAAAGGCAGGCGCATTATGCGGGGAAGCTGTCGTTTTTTCAAAGCATAACATGCCAAAGCATTTTATTACCTGCGTAAAAAGAAGGGGCGCTCTTCTTGCAAAAGGAAGGCTTCTCGGAGTGCAGTTTGACGCCCTTTTTACGGATGATCTCTATTTTAGGATTGGGGCTCATGGCATAGACATGGCGGAGAGGATGAAAAGCATATTCCATAAATACGGGCTTAGGTTTGCCTTTGAGTCTCCGACAAACCAGCAGTTTATAATTCTTGAAAATTCTTTAATGGAAAGGCTTTCTGAAAAAATCGGCATCAGCTTTTGGGAAAAGCATGATGATTTTCATACCGTTTTAAGGCTTGCCACGAGCTGGTCGACATCTGAAAGCGATCTTGAATATCTTGAAAAAGCAATTTCTTCGATATCTTGAAGCTGAGGCTTCATACCATTATAATGCCATAGAGGGAAGCCCGATGTCCTTTGAACAGACAAGAGAGGCTGTTTCCGGAAAATCTGTCAGGGATGTTCCCGTTAAATGGCAGGAGGATGCGGTAGGGTGTGCCGAAGCCTTCCGTTATGCTTATGAGCTTGCTGCTGAAGGGTGTGAGGTCAGTGAGCTGGAGATAAGGCGTATACATTCTCTTGTCCTCAAATCCGACCCTGAAAACGCCGGTATTTACAGGGATGCTCCGGTTACGATATCCGGAGCGCCTCTGAATCCTCCGCACTGCTATATGATACGCCCGCTTATGAGGGAGATGCTTGAAGATTTCCGATTAAGCGGTGAGAGGAGTTTAAGGAAAATAGCCCGCATGCATTCCGTATTTGAATGGATTCATCCCTTTAATGACGGTAACGGAAGGACCGGGCGGATTCTTATGGATATTGAACTGATTAAGCTTGGCGCCATTCCTGTTTCGGTACGGATTGAGGACAGGGATTTTTACTGCGGTTCATTTGATGCCTTTAACTCTAATAACAGGGATGAAAGTGCTGATATGCTTGAAAGGATAGTATCCGGAAATATAAAAAGGAATTACGCTCTTGCCGAAAGATTCGGCATAAGCTGGACAAAGCTTTCTTCAGGAGATCTGATTTGATAATTGGAGGTTCGGAAAATTATGCGAAAGTATAACATATCGGATATTAACAGATGTATTGCCGACTCTGAAGCCGTTGACGGAATAAGCGGCAATGATGCTGAAGCCCACAGAAGAGCTTTTGATTATGCCTTGGAGCTTGCAGATGAAAATGCCCCTCTTACTGAATCTCTTATAAGGGAGCTTCACTGCCTTATATATGAGAATCATCCCCATGAAAAGGGATGCTACAGGGTTTTTCATGTGGAGGTTATCGGAGACAAGGGAGAAACCTCCGAGCCTTATCAGATTCCTATTGAAATGAATGCCATGCTTGAGCGTTACCGCTCTTCTGAAGAGGATTTTATATCTAAAATAGCCCGTCTGCATCTT
>JAKSUM010000004.1 GCA_024409025.1 bacterium
CGCATGGATAGTCAAACCACACCTGTATATTCTTGGAGTCAAGCCTTTTTATCTTCACGCCCTTATGATATGAGAGCCACTTTATCCAATCCTTGTCATTGACCCCTTCAAGTATGATAAAAAACTTCTCGCAACAGTGATCACTGCATGAACCACAGGGCGAATCCTCAAATTTAGTCATAAGCCTCCCCCCAAAGCCCATGCTTTCTCAATCTGCATCTCATCTCCTCAAGATATCCCTTTGAAGATGGATGGAGAAGAGAATATGAAAAGCCAAACTCCTCGCCATTCTGTATTCTTGAATAAATTGGAGTCCCGAAAAGCCTGCCCAGAGTATCCCTCATCGAGCTTGAAGGGCAGTCTATTTCCAGCATGCCCTCATCATTCCTGAACACCCTTCCAAGAACGATATCCGAAGGGACATATCCCTGATGTGATTTTAAAAGGGAATATATGGCTATGCCTTTCATATTTTCGACCTCTTCTTTCCGAACTTTCCGAACAGATACTCCATATAGGAGAACATCGTCCTGTCATAATCATACAGCTCCCCGCAGTCAAAGAACGGGCTTTCAGCAAGAACATCCCCATCTTCACGAAGGAATGATTCGGCGGACTGGGCAAAATAGAGCGAAGGATCTGATGCGGAAAAAGCATCCTGGAACAGATGGCCTCTCTCAAGGCTTCTGCAGAGGTGCCAGCTGCTAAGAACCGCAGGTGATTTTGCAGATGAAAAATCACCGTCTCCGAGAGAATGATCAAACGCCATAGCCATATAAAATCTTGCAGACACAAATTCCTGCTTTGAAGAAAGAGACGCCTGAGGAATAAAGCATGTCTTTTCCTTCTTGGAATAGCCTCCGGAGTAAAATGAGGAGCCGTCAGACGGCATAACCCTAATTTTGACTCCAGAGTCAAGACAAAGCTTAAGAATCTCAATACCGAATGAACCGACATAATAGTTAAGGACGGATATCTCATAATCGCTCAAGTAAGAGGAATCCTTAAGCATTGCCGCAATCACGGCATTTATCCCCGCATCAGATCCTTCCGCATCCTTAGGTATCGTAACCTTTTCAAGGGAAGGTGCAGACGCCTCCTCTTCCGCAGCTGCAGATGATTTAAATTTCTCGTCATCCGCAATAAGAAAGCCTTCGTCAAATGAGAGTAGGGAATTCCATTCAGAGCTCTTTTTTTCCGTTTTTTCCTTAGGGGCAATTTCCGCCTGGACATTTTCTTCGGATATTTTTACAGAATCAGACTTTGAAGGACGATCCGAAGACGGAGCCCTCTCCACAAGAACGGCAGCAGGAGGCGGAGGGGCACAATCCTCCTCAGGCTCAGAATTTTCCGAGAACTCAGCAGGCGAAACCTCATAATCCTGAGGATGAGTGATGTCAGGAACCGGCTGCTCAGTATAACAGGAAGTGACAGGTTCAAGAATACTGGAAGACTGCTCATCCGCATCAGCAACCTGCTTTTCCCCTGCCGGCTGTTCGGTATTTTGAGTAAAAGACTGTTCAACGGTAAAAGGCGAATGATGATCCGACACAAAAGAAGGGGCGGCTTCAGACGATGCCGACTTCATGGACGCAAGCATCTCCGCAAGATTTGCAGACTGCTTCTCCCTCTCCTCGTCGTCTTCGGTAATGCTCGAAAACGCTTGGAACCCAGAGCCCCCTCCCCTGAATTCCCCGAGATCCATGCTGCCCATCATGTCCTCTCCGGAAACGCTTGCCTCCATAGAGATTCCGGACTTTGCGGCCTTTGCCGATTTCGACGTCTTGGTCTTTCCCTCGGCAGCATTCTGCGCCCTGTGAAGCATTGAGTTGGATCTAAGGGAATTGTCAGTGAACTGCCTCATAGAAGGGTTCATATCAAAAAATACAGATTCCATTTAAAGAGCGTCCTTAAAAAATTTCTATCCTGTTAAATTTGGTTGTCATATGGCATTAATCCTTTTTATAATAAGGTTTTAATGCAAAAAAAGCGGCGCTGTTTTTATGCGCCGCAATATGCTATTTTTCAGAGTCCGAATCTGAAGAAGCTTCTCCTGAGGTTCCATCAGATGAGCTTCCTGAAACATTCTTCTTCTCTTTTGTGGACATCCGGAGCTCTTCCCCGTTAATGAGCCTCTTTATGTTAGACCTATGCATATATATGACAAGAAGAAAAGCCATGACTGCGAAAACCTTAAAAGGCATGTCCTGATTAAAAGCAAAAGCAAGTATCGGAAGACATAAGGCCGCAGACATTGAAGCAACAGAGCTTATTCTTAAAACAAGCACAATCAGCCCCCAAAAGGCAAAGCATATAAGAGATATAAGCCAGTTCAGGGCAAGAAAAACCCCGAAGGAAGTTGCAACGCCTTTCCCTCCTTTGAAATTAAGGAAAGGGGAAAAATTATGGCCAAGTATGGCACAGGCCCCTGCAGCAATCCTTGCTACGGAAAGAACGAATGGATCTGATATCAGCCAGCCGGCAGCAAGGACAGGAAGAGCGCCCTTAAGAGTGTCGCCAAGAAAAACAAGGCTTCCCCCGACAGGCCCCAAAGCCCTGAAAGCATTGCTGGTTCCAATATTCCCGCTTCCGGTCGTCCTTATATCGACCCCTTTCATTGACTTGCCGATTATGACCCCAAAAGGGATGCCGCCAAGCAGGAATGAAGCTGCCGCAATAATAACGGCCGTAATGACAGGATTCATTTATTACATCTCTTCCTTGTTATTCTTAAAATTGAAAACCACAGGAGATCCTATAAATCCGAGGGTCTTTCTAAGATAATTTTCAAGATATCTCCTGTAAGAGAAATGGATGAGCTTGTTGGAATTTACCTTAATTGTAAATTTCGGCGGAGCCTCTCCAGTCTGGCATGCGTAGAATATGTTAAGCTGCTTGCCCTTAAATGACGGAGCGGGCCTCATCTCCTGAGCCTCACGGAAAATTCTGTTAATAATAGGAGTGTCAATCCTCTTATGGTATTCGCTAAGAACCTTGCTTACTTCCGGATAAAGAGCCCCAAAGCCGGTGCCTTCCTTCGCTGAAGTGAAAAGAATCGGAGAGTAATTAAGGAAGTATATTATGCTCTTAATCTCTTCAGTCCATTTTTTCTTCTGATCAAGTACTTCCTGCTTATTCTTGCACTTGCTGACAACCGTATCCCACTTATTGACTATTATAAGAGATGCCTTATTAGCCTTCTGAATCTGTTCCGCAACTCTAAGGTCCTGATTGAGTATACCGTCCTCGGCATTAAGCACCAGTATAACGCATTCGGATTCCTCAATCGCATGGAATGTCCTGATGGCACTGTAATACTCCACCTTCTCGTCAATCTTGCCTTTCCTTCTGAGACCTGATGTATCAGTAACAAGGAAATTTCTGCCGCCTATGCTTACAAGGCTCTCAACATTGTCCCTTGTCGTTCCGGCAACATTGCTGACGATGCTTCTCTCATCATCACAGAGAGCATTAAGTATTGATGATTTGCCGACATTCTGTCTTCCGGCGAGAGTAATCTTAGGGAATGATTCTGAGGGCTCGTCCTTGTCGTCCTCCGGATTATATTCAATCTGCTTGAAGAATTCGTCCATCAAATCCGCAACACTTATTCCATGGAGAGCGGATACGCAGAATGGAACTCCGAAGCCAAGAGACATAAACTCATAAGCAGAGTCCTCAAGCTTAGGATTGTCAGCCTTATTGGCAACAATCATTACAGGCTTTTTAAGCCTTCTTATTATATTGGCAATCTCCTCGTCATCAGGAGTAAGTCCATCAACGGCAGACACTACAAAGAGTATCAGATCTGCCTCTTCAAGAGCCCTGCGGACCTGAGACTGGGACATGCTTTTTACAGCATCCCCCTCATCCTCCTCTATTCCTCCGGTATCGACAAGAAGGCACTTTTTGCCTGACCAGACGCATTCGGAATAAATTCTGTCTCTTGTTATTCCAGGCTCGTCCTGAACGATAGATATCTGTTTTCCAAGAATTTTGTTAAAAAGCTGCGATTTGCCGACATTTGGCCTTCCGGCTATCGCAACGACAGGCTTGCTCATATTCTTACCTTTTCTTTCTTATTATTACGGTTTCTGCCGCATATTTCTTTTCTGAGAGAAGGGAAATCCGGACTTACTGGAATTATCCTTCTTCCGGTCTCCTGCTCCACATCGCGAACGGACATTCCGTCCAAGAACAGCTCGCCGTTCCTGAGACAGTGAGAAGGTATTATAACCTCATCAAATGCCCCATTTGTCTTTATCTCATTTACAATATCAGCTCCGGTAAGCAGTCCGGCCACGTCAACCGACGGCCCCCAGAACACGCTTTCCGCCGCCTGAACCCTCAACTCAAGATTTGCCGTCTTTTCAAACAGGGAGGCAGCATCCTTTATATGCCCGTATGCCAGCTTTCCGGTTATGATGCTTATTTTTCGAGGGGCATTTAAAGAGGACGCAATATAGCGCTTATCCCTTTTCATACCGTCAAGAAAAACCCTTGTCATGCCGATGCCGTTCTCAAGCTGTGGAAAATCTCCGTAATACCATGCCGGAGGAATATCATTGCCGGTCTTAATAAAAAACTCATCGGCGAGATAGACGAACGTATCATCGTATTCCGAAACGAAATCATTTGAGAATGCTATTGCAATCTCCATGGCATTCTCCATCTCTTCCTTAGAGAATGACCTGACCCTGTTAGGTGTATGGTATTTTGTAAGCCCTACAGGAACTATGGCCACTGAAGAGACGAAGGGATACAGGCTTCCCAAATCCTGCAGGGTCTTTTCAAGAATCTTGCCGTCATTAATTCCGGGGCAAAGGACAATCTGCGCATTGACGGAAATCCTCAAATCGGCAAGACGCCTGAGATCCTCCATAATCTTTCCGGCGGAAGGGTTCTTCATAAGTGAGACCCTCACCTCAGGATCTGTCGCATGAACAGAGACATAAAGAGGGCTTGGCCTCATCAGCTCTATCTTCTTCCAGTCATCTTCGGACATATTTGTCAGGGTGACGAAATTTCCAGCAAAAAGGGAAAGCCTGTAGTCGTCATCCTTTATCTGCATGCTCTTGCGGGCATCTCTTGGATCCTGATCCACAAAGCAGAAATCGCATTTATTGCGGCATGATCTGATTTTGTCAAATACAACATCTTCAAATGCGATGCCAAGAGCCTCCTCCTCGGTTTTGAGGACACGCGCCTCATACTCCTTTCCGTCACGTACATATAGGACGGACGGATTATCCGATGAAGAATAATATGATATGTCGAGCATATCGCATACCTTTATCCCATTTATAGCGGTAACCTCGTCACCGCACATCAAGCCGGCTCTTTCAGCCGGAGAATCTTTTTCTATGGCAGCTATTATTCCGCCCATTAATTTCTATTCCTTTCCGTATTGACAGGCGCCATTATCGTCTCCATAAGATCATGGGCAAATTTTGCCATGTTTTCTTTTTCCTTGGATTTATCCGGAGACTTCTCATAGACGACCGGATCGCCTATCACGATTTTAAGCTTTCTGAATCTCGGAATAAACTTATGATGAATGCTTATGCAGTCCTTGCCCCCTATTATAGAGATTGGGACAACAGGTGCGCCGCTCATTCTTGCAAGGGCAGAAACGCCTTTTCTGCTTTCGCTGCCCTCATCCTCTTCATTAAGAACTCTCCTGCCTTCAGGAAATATTCCGATAATCTCACCTCTTTTGAGCTTGGCAACAGCTGTCTTTATAGTACTGGGATCCGGATTGTCCCTGTTAAGCGGAATGGCGCCAAGAGATATTATAAGCTGTCTTAGGACAGGTATCTTAAAAAGATTGTCCTGAGCAATGCAGTTGACCCTTCTCCAACTCAAAGCTCCGAATATAGGCGGATCCATGTAACTTGTATGGTTTCCGGCCATTATGCATGCTCCCTTAATATTTCTCAGCTTCTCAAGCCCTTCAACCTTCATCCCGCAGAATATGCTGAATATTCCGTTAAGGATTATGTGCACTATTGCAAACCATAAATGTCCGAGCTTCTCGGAAAAAGAATTTTTGCTCATCTCAAAGCTCTCTCACCGGCAAGCCTGACAACCTCGTTAAGGACATCCACAGGGGTCATATCATCAGAATTTATGACAACAGCATCATGAGCCACCATAAGAGGCGAATCCGTTCTTTCCGAGTCAATCCTGTCCCTCTGCTCAAGCCTCTTTTTTATCTCATCGAGAGACACATCCCTGCCAAGCTCCTTCTCCTCAAGATATCTTCTGCGAGCCCTTACGTCAACAGAGGCGTCAAGGTATATCTTAAGCTCCGCGTCAGGCATTACGACCGTGGTTATGTCCCTTCCTGCCATCACAATACCGCCTTCGGCAGCCATATCCCGCTGCTGGCCAGCAAGAACCCTGCGGACCCCGCTGACAGCCGCAACAGCAGATACAATGGAATTGACCTCCTTTGAGGTTATCTCAGACGTTATGTCATTTCCGTCAATAACGACCCTATATCCCTTGGATATCGTCCAATCAGGAATAAGGGTAACAGGATTGTTTTCCGCAAGAGAAGCGAGAGACTCAGCATCAGAGGAATCTATCCCCCTCTGAATAGAAAGCCATGCGACAGCCCTATACATGGCTCCTGTGTCCACATAAAGGAAGCCGAGAGCTTTGGCAGCCGCCTTTGCCGCTGTGCTTTTGCCGCATGCCGCAGGCCCGTCAAATGCTATATTTATATTTTTCTTCATTACTTATCCTCAAAACAGTCTTAAAAGTTACAGCCATGTATCGTTTATATAAAGCCCCGGAGGCCTTATTATAAGGATTTCAGGCTTGGAAAAATATTTTTTCATTACACGCAGAGCATCCTCTGAGGTGACCTTCATTATTTTTTTTTCAAAATCCTCGACAGCGTACGGAGCCCCCAAAGCAGACGCAGAAGCAGAAAGCATTACTGATGCGGCGGCAGACTCGTTTTTAATCAGGAATTCGCCCACAGCCTTTGCCTTCGCGTCCTCAAGCTCCCTGTCCGAAGGACCTTCTTCAGCAAGAGACGCAAGGGCGTCAGAGGCTATCTTTCTGACCTTCATAGCATTCTGGGGAGATATGACGGCATACATCATTATATGTGAAGGTCCCTCCAAATCAGGATATATGCTGCCAACCCCGTAGGCAAGCCCCTTCTTCTCCCTTATCTCGACCCAAAGCCTGGAGGAGAAGCCTTTTGCGGCAAGACATTCGACAACCTTCATGGCATGGTAGTCCTGAGAAGAAAAGGAAGGAGCAGGATAGCCGAATATAACCCATCCGTTGCCGGAGGAAGAGAGAACGAAATCCTGCTTAAGGGAAGGGGCAGGATCCCATTGTATTTCCGATACGGAAGAACGCTTTATCTCTTCAGTTCCGAAGTGCGAAAAAATAATCTTTTCGGCCTTTTCCCTGCCGGCATTGCCAGACAAAGCTATGGTCATACGCCCCGGGCTGAAAAGCCTCTTCATAAATGCCGAGGACTTTTCATAGCTCAATGACGAGACTGCCGAAAGACTGTAATCATTTATTCGCCTGTACGGATGATATCTGTAGAATTCGGAAAGGAAGAGGGAATAGACGTCATCAATAACGCCGTTCCTGTCCTTATACTTCTTTGAATATGATTTTTTTGCCGCATCAAAAACGTCCTTATCACAGTAAAATCCAGAAAGACAGGAACAGACATGCTCAAGCACGTCGTAAAAATCTTCCCTGAGACACTCAAAGGAAAAAGAAATATAGTCAGGGGCAGTTTCCGTCCGAAAAGACACCCCTCTAGACTCAAGATAAGGTATTCCGCCTCCGGAATCAATCCTGTCAAGCCTTTCAGAAATCATCTCTGCGGCAAAAGGCCTCATGCCCTGAGCGTATGATTCCTCGTCGGCGACCCCCCATTTCAATATGAATGAGAAGGCGGCAGTCCTGTCCGAACATGAGGTGGACTGTTCAATAACGGGCCCTTTTGCCTGCCTCCTTGAAAAAAACAGAAAAAAAGCAGGTTTAGGGGTTGAGGATGCAAACGCAGGCGGACAGAATGAAGATGCCAGAATCATAAAGGCAGCTATAGACGCATTTATTCTCATTTTTTCTTAGGGCCTCCGGAAAAAACAAAAACGTCAGGGCCTCCGGAAAAGCCTGATGCAATGCCGATCACATCATCTCTGGACACCTTTTCTATCATTCCGGCATAATCAGCAGCAAAGCCCGATCTTCCTATGACGGCATAAAGACCGAAGGATCCAGCCCTACCGGCATTCGTATCAAAGGAATAGACGCTTTCTGCCGAAAGTATCCTGCGGGCTCGGGCAAGATCGGCATCGGAAAATTTTCCGTCAGCCACATATCGCACGGCCGCATCAATCTCAGACTTCAGCTCTTCAGGCGTCATATCATTTGATGATGCGGAGAAGAGAATAAGCCCTGGATCCTTCATAGTCTGAAAATCCACTCCCATAGACAGAATCCTGCCGCCGCTGTTTTCCCTTGCCTTTGCAAGAACAGAGCTTCTTCCTTTGCCAATCAGAAAGCAAAAAACGTCAGCCGCGCAAAGCTCCCGCTCCTTACTTGCAGGAGGAGCATAGTATCCGGCCATTACCTCGGAAATACCTGATGACTTCAGCCTTTTTTCCTTCGGCTTTCCGGAAGGAATGGCGAACTCCTTCCTATCATACCTTTCAGCATATCCGGAAAGAGAGCCGTATTCGTCAGAAATAATACCAAGAGCCTCCTTTTCAGAGAACCTGCCTGCTATTACAAACACCAGATTTGACGGCCTGTACATCTTTTCCCTGTACGAAAGGAAATCGTTTCTGGAAAATCTCTTTATATTGGCTTCATATCCGATTACAGGCCTAGCATACGGATGCTGGCCGTATGCCGTCTCAATGGCGGCATTAAACAGAACGGATGATGCTGCATTGCCTCTCATTCTGCACTCTTCAAGGATAACCTTTCTCTCAATTTCAAGCTCATCCTTTGAAAAAGAGGCCTTCTTCAAGGCATGAATAAGCATGGAAAGGGCCTTTGACGCATTTTTCGAAGGGGCATTTATATAATACCGTGTATAATCGTTCGCAGTCTCGGCATTGGAAACCCCGCCAAGAGCCTCTATAGCGGCTTTAAATTCCGCTCCGGACTCTTCCTCAGAGCCTCTGAAAAACAGATGCTCGAGAAAATGCGAAATGCCTTCCTCTCCCTTGTCTTCGTCCCTGCTTCCGGCTTTTACCCAAATATTTACGGAAACCGTCCTTGACGAGGAATCAGGAATGAATATAACTCTTGCACCGGACGGCAGCTCCTTTTCCGTCCATGCAGGCCATGCACAGACGACGGCAGGCAGCATAAAAGCAAGCGCCGCTATGATAAAAACGATTAAACGCAGCATATAAAAACTTAAACCTTTTTTTGATGTTTTTTCTTCATAAAACAAAGAAAAACCTTTCAGAGCATGATTAATTAGAGGAATAAAAGAAGAAAATGCAGAAAATTCCCTGTTAAAGCAGATGAAAAAAAGAAGAAAATCGTAAAGAGGGCTTATTTTATATGAACGATCTAAAAACAACTGAACGCAGATACAAAGAGCACATTTCGCCTTCCATGGCAAGGCTTCTCAAATTTGGCGGCTTCTATGCTCAGGAAGTATCTGCCGAGGGCGTATACATATACGATGAAAAGGGAAACAAATACCTTGACTGCTCAGGAGGCTACGGGATATTCATTCTCGGTCACAGGCATCCCGAGGTAACTGCCGCCGTCAAGGATCAGCTTGACAAAATGCCCATATCATCGCATGTATTCTTCAACCCTCTTCAGGCCGAGCTCTCCGAAAGGCTCGCCAGCGCCTGCGGCGGCGGGCTG
Source organism: bacterium (assembly GCA_024409025.1). Lineage (GTDB taxonomy): Bacteria > Vulcanimicrobiota > CADAWZ01 > CADAWZ01 > CADAWZ01 > JAKSUM01. The sequence continues at coordinate 9,880 of JAKSUM010000004.1, forward strand.
GACTACTGCTTCATATGCAACAGCGGTACAGAGGCAGTCGAAGGAGCAATAAAGATAGCAAGGCTGGCAACAGGAAAGCCGACTATCATATCAACGACTAACGCCTTCCACGGAAAGACAATGGGTTCCCTTTCCGTATCCGGAAGGGAAATGTATAAAAACGGCTGCGGCCCTCTTCTCCCGGAGACAATCCACATACCGTTCAATGACGCTGAAGCGCTTGCCAATGCAATAGACGAGAATACAGCCGCATTCCTCTGTGAGCCTATACAGGGCGAAGGCGGAATAATAGTGCCTGACAGGGAGCATTTTGCAAAAGTAAGAAAAATATGCGACGATAAGGGAATCCTTTTCATAGCGGACGAAGTCCAGAGCGGCATGGGAAGAACAGGATCCTTCCTCGCGCTCGACAAATTCGGAATAAAACCGGACATGGTTCTTCTTGCAAAAGGTCTTGGAGGCGGCGTAATGCCTATAGGGGCAATTGTCGCCACCAAGGAAGTATGGCAGCCCTTCTTCAAAAACCCCACAATCCACACCTCCACATTCGGCGGTAACCAGCTGGCCTGCAGCGCTGCAATAGCGACACTCAAAATCATAGAGAGAGACGGGCTTGTTGAACGTGCAAAAAAAATGGGAGAATACTTCTCTGAAGGACTGAGAGCCATAAAGGCAAAGCATGAGGACGTTATCGCTGACGTAAGAGGCGCAGGACTCATGCTCGGAGTCGAGATGAAAGAGGAAGGCTACGGCGGCTCCATAATGTATGAAATGGCAAAATCGCACGTTACCGCGGTCTATACTCTTAATAATCAGAAGGTCATAAGATTTGAGCCCGCCCTAATCGTGGAGAAAGAGCAGATAGAAACGGCACTCGAAGCGTTCGAGAATGCGGTAATAAGAACAGAAGAAACTCTTGTAGCAAAAAGGAAAGACTAATTAACTGACTGGAGAATTTTTTTATGCCTTACGTTGAAACTTCAATTTTTATAGATGACAAGCCTGAAAATGTTTACAAGGCGGCAAGCGACATGGAAAGCTACCCCAAGTATATGGCGGACGTGGAAAGCGTCAAGGTCATCGAAAGAACCGAAAACACAACTCTTTCAGAATGGGTGTCGGACATAGAGGGCACGCCGATCTACTGGACGGAAAGAGACACTTTCGACAGGGAAGCGATGACCATAAGCTATAAACTCACTGAGGGAGACCTTGACAAGTTTGAAGGCACATGGGTCTGTACTCCCAGCGGATCAGGTACGAACGTGGTCCTCGGAGTCGATTTCGATTTCGGAATTCCCCACCTTGAGGAGCTTATCGGACCAGTTCTTAAGACAAAGGTAAGAGACAATTCGGATATGATGCTCGCCGGCCTCAAGGCCCTCTGCGAGCAGAAATAAAACGGAGGCTGATTATGCGCAGATTCGGTTTCTTCGTGCACCCTCTCGACATGCGCGACGTGGTGAGGATTGCCCCACAGTCAAAAGGCAAGAGGCTTCCTCTGGTGGAAAAAATACTTGAATGGACGCCAGCCCATGAAGTCGCATACATACAGGGCCTCAAATGCGCTGACGGAGAGGATGCCGAAGGATGGTTCATAGGAATACCCCTTCTTCCAAAGCAGATAACGGGACTTCCCAAGGAATTCGTCCTCAAGAGGCTTTATGAAGGGGCGCTTCTCGCAAAGGAAAGAGGGGCCCAGATCCTTGGTCTCGGAGGATATACCTCGGTAATAGGTAAAGGCGGCATAGAGCTTGCCGAAATGCTTCCGGAGCTTCCGATGACAAGCGGCAACAGCTGCACAACAGCAGCAGCCATCGATGCAACGGCAAGAGCGGCAGAGAGAATCGGAATAGATTTGGCATCAGCAAAAGTCGCCGTAGTAGGAGGAAGCGGCTCAATAGGGGCCGTTTGCGCCAAGGTCTTTGCGGCAAACGAGCAGGCGGCGGAAATAACACTGATAGCCCGCAACCAGATAAGACTTGAGAAGGTCGCAAACGAAATACATGAGGAGACAGGCAAAACAGTCCTGACAAACAACAGCGTTCAGGACGGAATAAAGGATGCCGACATAATCATATCCGCAACAAGTTCGTCCGGAGACATAATAAAAGCCGAATACATAAAATCCGGAGCCCTAATCTGCGACGTGTCCCTTCCACATGACGTATGCAGGGATGTTGCGACCAAAAGACCAGACGTGCTCGTAATAGAGGGCGGCCTTATGCAGGTTCCCGAGGGTGTCGATCTAAACTATGATTTCGGTTTCGATCCAGGAATAGCACTTGCCTGCATGGCAGAAACAATGACCCTCTGCATGGAAGGCAGATTTGAGACATACAGCATAGGAAGAGGCCTTCAGCTGGAGAAGGTACGGGAGATATACTCCATGGCAAAGCGTCAAGGTTTCTCTCTTGCGGGCTTCCGCAGCTTTGAAAGGCTTGTAACGGATGAAATGATCGAAAAGGTCATAAAGGCTAAAAATACAGCAGAGGTTCAGGAATGAAGCACATTGTAAGCGTGAGTCTCGGAACATCGAGAAGAGATCATAAGGCGGAAGCGGAGCTGCTTGGGGAAAAATTCATTATCGAGCGCCGTGGAGTAAACGGAGATACCAGAAAAGCAAAGGCTATTCTTGAAGAGCTTGACGGCAAGGTTGACGCCATAGGATTGGGCGGCCTCGACGTATATCTATATTCCAAGCATGGAAGATACGCACTAAGAGAAGGTCTGGATCTGCTGAATACTCTAAAAAAGACCCCGGCCGTAGACGGAAGCGGATTGAAGAATACCCTTGAGGCGGAGGTAATCAAAGCGGTTGCCAAAGATCCAAGATTCCCCCTGAAAGGCAAAAACGTCCTTATGGTAAGCGCCATGGACAGATTCGGAATGGCAGAAGCATTTGTTGAAGCAGGGGCCGAGATGATATTTGGGGATCTCATCTTTTCCATGGGGCAGGATAAGCCGATCAAAACGCTTGCAGAGCTTGCGGAGCAGGCGGACATGTATCTTCCTGAAATATCCAAGCTTCCCTTGGCATTCATATATCCTATGGGAAAGAGACAGGACGAGCCTTCAAAAAACAAATTTCCCCAATACTATGAGTGGGCCGACTATATAGCCGGAGACTTCCACTATATCAGAAAATACCTTCCTCCGGAAATCAAGGGCAAGGTAATAATAACAAATACGGTGACGCCCGCAAACATAGAAGACCTTAAATCAAGAGGAGCGTCATATATAATCACGACAACTCCTAATTTCAGCGGAAGATCGTTCGGCACAAATGTTCTTGAAGCAGTATTCGTTTCAATACTTGACAAGCCATGGGAAGAGACGAAGCCTGAAGAATATCTTGAGCTTATAAAACGGCTCGATCTGAAGCCCAGAATTGAAAAATTAAACTAATCTAAAAGGAGAAAGACAATGGCAGCGCCTTCAAAAGAAATAGTCCTCACCAGAGACACATACGAAAGCTATCAGAAGAAGCTTGATTACTATAAGACATACCGCCGTCCGGCAGTAGCCGAAAGAATCAAACAGGCTAAGGAATACGGCGATCTTTCCGAAAACGCCGAGTACGAGGATGCGAAAACCGAGCAGTCCGTAATCGAAGGAACGATTATAGAGCTCGAAAATATCATCAGATATGCAAAAATCCTTGACGAGAAGGAAATAATAAAAGACAGAGTGGATTTCGGAGTAACCGCAGTAATCAAGAACCTTGGAGATTCAAAGGTATATGAATACACTCTCGTAGGCTCCCTTGAGGCAGATCCGTCAAACGGCTTCATATCAAATGAATCCCCAGTAGGCAAGGCAATCAACGGAAGGGCTGTTGGAGAAGTCGTAGAGATAGAAGTTCCCAAGGGCCTTATGAAATACGAAATCTGCAGAGTCTACAAGAAACAGAAACAGTACGAATAATACCGGAGGATACGAGTAAAATGGAAAGAGAAAAACTCCCCCTCTCGCTTCAGGGAGATCAGGAAAGAGACAGAATAGCCAAGATGGATTCCGCAAGAGAACTCGGAGCGGATCCCTACGGGCATAAGTTTGCAGGAACCATAAGCACAGAGGAGATAAAGCAGCGCTTTTCTTCGCTCGGAACCGGAGAAGAGAGCGAAGGCGAGATAAAAGCGGCAGGCAGAGTCATGGCAATAAGATCCCATGGCAAGACCGCATTCCTTACCATAAACGATCTCTACGGCAGCATGCAGGTTTACTTCAGAAAGGACGTTCTTGGCGAAGAGCAATTTGCAATAGCCAAGCTTCTCGATCTCGGAGACATCATCGGAGTTTCCGGAAAGATGTTCAGGACAAAGACCGGAGAGCTTACGGTTTTCGCATCATCATTCGAGCCCCTTTCAAAATGCCTCCATCCTATGCCTGAAAAGTGGCATGGCCTCAAGGATGTGGAGCTGAAATACCGCAGACGCTATGTGGATCTCATCGCCGACGAAAAATCCAGAAAGACATTCATTACAAGAAGCAAGATAATATCCGCAATCAGAAATTATCTCGATGCCAAGGGATTCCATGAAATGGAAACCCCATGCATGTCATCAATAGCCGGCGGAGCAGCCGCAAGGCCCTTCATAACCCACCACAACACCCTCGATATGGACATGTATCTGAGAATAGCAACAGAGCTTCATCTCAAAAGATGCCTCGTCGGAGGAATGGAGAAGGTATATGAAATAGGAAGGCTTTTCAGAAATGAAGGCATAGACACAAGGCACAATCCCGAATTCACGACTATCGAGCTCTATGAAGCATATTCGGATTACGAAGGCATGATGAGGACAGCTGAGGACATCTTCAGAAAGGCTGCCGACATCGTAGGAGCAGGAGACTCAATCGAATATCAGGGCAAGACAATATCCCTCAAGACCCCATTCCGCAGAATGAGCATGAACGAAGCCCTCAAGACATGGGGCGGAGTCACGATAGAAGAGATAAGGGATCCTGAAAAGGCTCCTGAAATTGCCAAGAGATTCAACCTCCCCTACACAAAGGGCGAGCCCTGCGGACATCTTATTGAGAAGGTTTTCGATGAAGTAGCCGAGCCCCATCTTTCAGATCCTATCTTCATCACCGACTATCCGATCGAGATATCTCCTCTTGCAAAGAAGCAGAAGGAAGACCCGACCCTTACATACAGATTTGAGCTCTTTATCTGCAACATGGAATTCGCTAACGCATTCTCAGAGATAAACGATCCTCTCGACCAGCGCGCAAGATTCGAAGCTCAGGCGCTTCTGAAGGCAGCCGGAGATGAAGAGGCTCAGGATCTCGATGAGGACTTCCTCTGCGCCCTCGAATACGGCATGCCTCCGGCAGGCGGAATGGGAATCGGCATAGACAGGCTTGCAATGCTCTTTACGGACTCCCAGTCAATCAGGGACGTCATCCTCTTCCCGACACTTAAGAAATCCGAGTCAGAGAAGAAGTCCTCCCCTGCCCACTCTCAGGCACCCAAGCAGGCAGAATCTTCAGAAGCCCCTGCAGCAGTACCTGCAGCAGATGAAGCCCCTGCGGCAGAAGAGGTTCCGGCAGCAATAGACTTCTCAAAGGTAAAGACAGAGCCCATAAGTGAAGAAGCCGTCGATTTCGACACATTCTGCAAATCGGACTTTAGGGCAGTAAAGGTCAAAAACTGCGAAGCAGTCCCGAAGTCCAAGAAGCTTCTTAAATTCACTCTCGACGACGGAACAGGAAAAGACCGCACGATACTCAGCGGAATAAAGGCATATTACGAGCCCGAGCAGCTCATAGGCAAGACGCTCGTGGCAATAACGAACCTCCCGCCCAGACAGATGATGGGTATCGAATCATGCGGAATGCTTCTCTCAGCAGTCCATGAGGAAGAAGGAGCCGAGAAGCTCAATCTTATCATGCTAAGCAATGCAATCCCGGCAGGAGCAAAGCTCAGATAGAATCAAGACAAAGCGGATGCTTGAGCATCCGCTTTTTTAAAGACCATAATATATTTACCTATAATCTTATTTTAGTATAATAAATCTAAAACAATGAAAAATTTTCCCGACAATATAGAAGAACTTTATAAAACATTAAAAAGTTATCCTGAATTAAAAAACAAACAATGCAGAGCATCATTCGACGGATATTTTAAAAGCATTGAACAGATACATTCATTTAATAAAGAGACAAAATACAAAATAGTATTCATAGGAGAACCTGGCAGAGGAAAAACAACAGCTATATGCAATTGGCTAAGTCTTCTGAAAACTGAAAAAATAGATCAGCCAAATATAGATTCCATATCACTTTTAGCCGCATCTTCAGGAAGAAGCACTGTAGCAGAGGTACATATAAAACAGGTCTCAACAAAGAGCAGAATTTATATAGAATATATGCCAAAAGATATTCAACAAGAATATATAAAAGAATATTGCAATTCTTATTATACACAAGCTCTTGATATAAAAGACGAAACTGATTGCTTAGATTCAGAAGAGAATGCAGAACTTCAACACCATTCCGAAATCGATAGAGTCATATTTAATATGGCACAGCCTATATTAGAAAAAATACCTTCAAATATTTTGGCAGATGAAGAATCGATAAAAACAAAAGAGAAAATAAAAAAAGACATATCAGAATTTAAGAATCAATCTGAATTTTATCAATTTATATTAGATATAATCGATATAGATAATAGAAAATTACAAGAAATATTCTTACCTCCTAATGAAAATTTTGAGAATTGGCTTAGAAATAATTTTTATGATATAAATAATGGTAATAATAAACAATGTTCTATACCTAATAAAATCTATATAGATATTAATATCGACGATCTAAATATGGAATTGCCTGATTATGTATGCGAAATAATTGATACCATGGGCTTAGATTCAAATGTAAGACCTGATCTGCAAGAATTACTGAAAGCCGATGATACAATATGCTTCATTATGGACGAATTAACCAAAGTTCCTTCACAAAACATTGTTAGCCTTATAAACAGCTCATTGCAAAATGATTGGGATAAAAAATATTGCCCTAATAAAATTTCAATATTTGTAAGAGCTTCGGATGAAACATTGAGTGCAGTTATGGATGCCGAAGGAGATGCAGAAAAAGGAAATGAATCAGCAAGAACATGGCCACAAACAGATATATTAAAATCAGGACATCATGGATCAAGTACAAGTTCATCACAAAAATTCTTAGATCAAGTAAAACCAAAAATTGGAATTATA
>JAKSUM010000040.1 GCA_024409025.1 bacterium
GACGATTATCATTTTCAATATTTATGCCTTTGTATTGAAGATATTGGTCATAAGTATAATAACGCCTATCAGTTGGAGTTCGATTTGCTTTTAGAGTTCCTTCTCTATCCCAACGCTGCAATGTTTTAACAGAAACTCCTAATAATTCAGCAAAATCCTTTGGCTTATAATTTGTGATATTAGATGTGTTCATAATACACCTCCTTGAATATATTTAAACACATTTGCACATATTTGTCAATCAATATAATTACTTAACAATTTCTCCTTCATCCTAATTTAAAATTTATACTTTTTCATTTAAAAAAAAGAAAAACCTGCATAATCAGACAACTAAAAAACGGATGTTGCCAAGAAAACGTTAAAAGCAGGGAAAACAATCATTTTATAAAAATAAATAAATAGGATTATAAGCGTATTCTTAAGCATTCATAAACAAGACAAACGGAGGTTCAACAAATGAGGCTTGTCACAAGATCTGATTTCGACGGTCTGATATGCGCAGTAATACTCAAGGAAGAAGGACTTATAGACTCATTCCTTTTCGTTCATCCAAAAGACATACAGGACGGCAAAGTCGCAATCAATTCAAACGACATACTTGCCAATATCCCATTCTGGCCGGGATGCGGAATGTGGTTTGATCACCATTCAAGCGAAAGCGACACGCTTCTTCTTGCAGGCGAATTCAAAGGCGAGAGCCGTAAAGCCGACAGCTGCGCCAGAATTATTTACGAATATTACGGAGGAGAGAAAAAATATCCCCAGTTCAAGGAAATGATAGAAGCTGTAGACAGAAGCGATTCGGGCAAGCTTACAGCAGATGACATAGAAAATCCTTCAGGATGGATTCTCCTTTCCTTCATCATGGATCCCAGAAGCGGTTTCGGCAGATATAAGTCATACAGGATAAGCAACTATGCGCTTATGGAAAAACTCATAGAGAACTGCAGAACCATGACTGCAGAAGAAATACTTGCGGACAGAGACATTCAAGAGCGAGTAGAAAAATACTATGAACATGAACGCAAATATGCCGAAATGATCAAAAAGGAAGCGGTAACAAGAAGGAACTGCATAATCATCGACCTAAGAAGCCGAAAGCAGCCTTTTGTAGGTAACCGTTTCAGGGAATATGTCATGTTCCCGAAGCAGAACATCTCCGTAAGAATCATGAACGGAAGACAGGATACCGGCAAAATCGTAATAGCGATAGGACACAGCATAATAAACAGAAGCTGCAAGCTCGATGTAGGAGAGCTCTGTAACATGTACGGCGGAGGAGGCCATTCCACAGTCGGAACCTGCCAGATAGACGAAAACAGGGCAGATGAAGTAATTGACAAAATCATTAAGAAAATAATAGAAGTCGGCTAAGGAGTGAAACATATGCAAAAAACCCCTGTTCTTCTTCTTGCTCTCGCACTTTCAGCATCGCTTCTTTCCCCTTCAGCGTACTCCAGCGCGTCCGAGAGATATGACTCAATACCAAACCTTGCAAATGCAAAGGCTCAGGTGCGCCATTACTATGAATCGGGCGAGTGGGAAAAGGCTCTGGATGAAAAATTTACGGAAGCCGAAAAAATACTTGACGAATTCAGAGGCGACAAATCAAAAGCGGCTATAGTGCTTGATATTGACGAGACGGTCCTGACAAGCTATCCGTACCTTCAGAAGGTCGACTTTGCCTATACCGCATTTCTCCCGCAGTGGTCAGAATGGGTTCTAAAGGCAGAAGCGCCTGCAATGAAGAGATCTCTCGAATTCTATAAAAAAGCGACGGGAATGGGATTCCCTGTATTTTTTGTAACAGGAAGATCGGAAGACTACAGAGGGCTTTCTGAAAAGAACCTCAAATCACAGGGATTTACAGGATATGCAGGAATCATACACAGGCCTGCATCCATGATGAAGCAGCCTGCCGCCGCATCCAAATCAAAAGCGCGCCAAAACATAGAAAGACAGGGCTATAAGATAATACTTAACATTGGCGATCAGAAAAGCGATCTCGACGGCGGATATGCCGAGAATACAATACTCCTGCCGAATCCGATGTATATAGTGCCATAACCCTATGTCAAAAAGGACTTTTTGACATATAATAGAATTAAATAGACTTATAACATACGGAGGTTATTATAACATGCGTAAATTATTGTGTCTTTCAGCATTCATACTGCTGATGGCAATCTGCATAGGCACAGCTTCTGCCGGAAGCTGGGAGCTCTATGTAAGAGGCAAAATCTTCGCTGACATGAAGGTTTCAAACCACCACTTCTACGTTCCGGTACAGCCATTCTTCAATGCCATTAAATTCTGCTACGCTCAGGACGGGGAAGGAAAGGTTTTCGTAACAAGAGATCTTCAGACAAGACAGGGACTCAGAATAAAAGGCGGCGTATGCACATTCGTTTTTGAAGGAAAGTCATTCAACCTTCCAATAACTCATTTTGACAATGCGGCATACATGGATCTCGAGTCAGCCGTATCCAAATTCGGACTCGAAATGACAAAGACCCCACAGACGCAGATCATCGACATCGTAGATCCCGTACAGAGAGTAAAGCACCAGCAGGAAATCGAGAAGAGAGACGCTTATGAAAAAAGAATGAGCGCCAAGCCCGAGGATGAAGCCGGACAGGCAGGAAACGGAAACTATGATCCCAAGGAGCCTGTAAAGCTCGTAGGAGATGTTGACGGATTCATTGACCAGAGCCAGACCACATGGGAAGCAAGATGGAAAGCAACCGTAAAGAACCATGCTGATCAGCCGGTAAAGAATGTAAGAATAGTCCTCAACATAGTTGACGGAAACAACGAGACCATAGACAAGCAGGTAAAGGTTGTCGGAAACATGAACCCCGGCGATACCCAGACTGCAGAATTCTATTGGCAGGACACTCTCAAGATCATGGCCACTCCTAAGATTGAGATCCAGAACGATCCCCTTCCTGTGACCGCAGCTCCTGAGAAATAAACACAAATAAAAAAACCTCCGAAATCGGAGGTTTTTTTTATCCAAAATTCACACGATATCAGGCATCAGCGGTCAATACCGTATCTTGCCTTTAACTCCTTCATCATCATGTCAGCCTCTTCCGCCTCCCGCTTCAATGTTGCGGCCTCATTTGAAATAGAGGTCAGTGCTGACATATCACCGTTCTGTACGGCCTCCTTAAATCTTTTCATCATAGATGCAGAATGGCTGAAGGAAGAAAGAACCTTTGACTTATAGTCAGCGCATTCCGGAGGCGTCTCCATGGAGTCAACCTCCCTTTCAATCCTCTCCATATTCCTCATCATGCCGTCAAGCTCGCTGCTGTCTCCATTCATGAACGACTTCAGTACGGTTTCTGCAGCCGAATTAGGATCTGACCATGTCTTTCCCGACTCCAATGTAGTTTCAAGCTTAAGGAAAAACTGCCTTATCTTTTCCCTATCGGTGCCGTTGCTCTGGGCTAAAGCAGCAGGCCTTTGGTTATCAGAAACGGAGCCGTACATAGCGCCTTCGGAAGAAAAAGACGCTGTCTTCGCATAGGATACGCAAGGCGTCTCAGCCCCTGCATCCTCTGAGGTGACATCAGATAAAGCCTGCTTTACTGAACCGGAGGAGGAATAAGCCTGACTCTCCGACTGCCCTCCCCTATAGCTGCCGGAAAAGCGGCCGGCGTTTAAATCAGACGAGGAATTTTCGTCATTCGCGGGTGAGGCGGCAGCATATGATATATGCGCTTCAGTCTCTGAGTCCTCATTCCTGACATATCTTATTCCATTTTCAGCCCTTGTATATGATGCCTCTTTTACTCCGGCACCCTTTCCCATCAGGAAGGCCGACACAAGAAGCAGAAGCAGAATTACAGTAACAGCCCCAGCTGCACCAGTAACAGGCACCTCTATTTTTTTATTATTGTCCATCATCTTCGCTCCAGATGTTATTCTTGACAGCCTTTAACAGGGGCTGCAGGGTATCCTTATTTAATGCGGACACGCTTATGCAGCCTGTCTCCTCCTCTGCAATCCTTACGGAGTCAGGATCGGCGGCATCAGACTTATTACCAACCATCAGAACAGGTATGTTGTCAAGAGCAAGCTCCTGAAGAACGGCATTTACAGACTCAATCTGCTGTCTCCATGATGGCGATGATAAGTCAAAAAGATGCAGCAGCAGATCGGAATCACCCATCTCCTCAAGAGTAGATCTGAATGCGGCTATCAGATCCTCTGGAAGATCCCTTATAAATCCTACCGTGTCAGTAAAAACAAGCTCCCTGCCTTCTGGGAAAGAAGCCCTTTTAGCCGATGTGTCAAGAGTCGCAAACATCTTATTTTCAGTATAGACATTGGAAGAAGTAAGGGCATTTATCAGAGTTGACTTGCCTGCATTAGTGTATCCGACTATAGACACGACAGGAATATTGTTTCTCTCCCTCCTTTTTCTCCTTTCCTTCCTCCCGAGAGCAATATCCTCAAGCTCCTTCTCCATAGAGACAATAGAGTCCCTTATTCTCCTGCGGAGAATCTCCATCTTAGTCTCTCCAGGGCCTTTGGATCTCATGCCTCCGGTTCCTCCGGTGATTCTGGAAAGGAAATCATCCTTTATTACTATTCTGGGCAGGCTGTAGCGAAGCTGCGCAAGCTTGACCTGAAGTCTTCCTTCCCTTGTGACAGCCCTGCTTGCGAATATGTCCAAAATCATCTGAGTCCTGTCAATTACGTCTATCTCGGCAGCATCGGAGACAGCCTGCATCTGAGAAGCTGAAAGCTGTCCGTCAAAAACAATCAGATTGGCATTCTTTTCCAAGGATGTTATAAACAGCTCCTTTATTTTTCCCTTGCCCATAACATACTTTGGATCTATTTCACGCCTTTTCTGTATTATAGACTCTACGACTGTAACTCCTGCCGCCTCTGCAAGAGACTGAAGCTCCTTTATCGATTCGGCAGCCCTGTCAAGATTCTGTCTGCATACATGTATTAGTATGGCCCTCTTTTCATTGTCATCGGTCTCGGACGCTCTGATTGAATACTCAATCTCCGCCTCAAGCTCCTCAATAAAATACCTGAAGTCTTTTCCAATATCATAAACAGACACAGGAGGCAGCTCCTCACATATCTTGCCATTAGTCCTGAAAGGCAGGAGATGGGCAATGAATGCCTTGCCCGGAAGCCCTGACGGCAGAACCTCTATAGCCGCAATGGCGTCAAGCCTCAGCAATGCCAAATCTGTCAGATCGTCATTGTTAAGCGGCTTGCCGTTTAGATGCGTATGTATAAGCCTAAGGCCTCTCAGTCTAGAGCGGCCTGCCCTATACCTTCCGAAATCGCTTATCTCAAGCCCTTTTGCGTCTCCAACAAAGATATCAAAAACATGTCCCTTCCTGTCTATAAGGGCTCCGACCTGCCTGCCAGTCTCAAGAGAAACAGCACAGAGAGCCTTTGCAAACTCAGGGCTGACAAGCATGTCCGGATTGACCTTTCTTTCAAACAGCCTGTCAAGATCTTTTTTCTGCTGGGGCTTAAGCCCCGTAAGATTTCCTTTTGCTTTCATAATCCGTTCCTAAAAACAGAGCCGCTAAAAAGCGGCTCTAAATATCCCTTACTCGGGAATCTTTATTTTCTTTGCGTGTTCGACCCTTCCGTTTATAACAGGAATCTCGGTAACGCCCGACCATCTGTCAATGGGCTTTCCATCCTTAAAAATCATGAGAGTGGGTATGCTCTGAATCCTGTACATGGCGGCAGGAGTATCCTGAGATTCAGTGCTGACCTTTACAATGCGAAGCTCCGGCTGCTGGGCGGCAAGCCTTTCAAGTATCTCCCCCTGTCTCATACAGGGACCGCACCATGACGCCCAAAAATCAACAAGGACAATGCCCTTGGAATCAAGCACCTTACTTCTAAAGGCATCACCCGAGTCAGCATGCTCTATTCCGGCAAACGCAGCCCCGAAACATCCAATCAGCAGAAGTGAGCAGGCAAAAAATACGGCAAATATACGTTTTTGCATTAACAATTTCTCCTTTTTATTTTGAGAGGACCTTTTTAAAAAGCTCTTTCAAATCATCATTTATATATCTGACCTCGAAAACGGCAATAGACGAGGCGCCTTTTTCCTTCAGGGATTTCAGCTCATCCATAACTCTTTCAGATGTCTTTATATTCGTAGTAAACTCTTCATTTATTATAATTCCAGGAATAACCTTTTTTCCTATAAGCCTTAATTTTATGGCCTCAAACTTATCTCCTGCCATCGAAGGGGCATTTTTAACGGAAATATAAATCATAGGCTGGAACTCGTCCGAATACATCGCAAGATCCTCATACCTTAGATCTGTCCCGTAAGCAGTAAAGCCTCCGGCAAAGCCTATGACAGGGGCTGTAGAGCTTATCGCAAGATTATGCTCCCTGCTCCTTGCCTTTCTTGCAAGAACCTCAAAAAAACTTCTTGTCATTTTTGAACGCCATGTCATAAGCACGGCGTCCGACTCGTTCAATGAAAGGAGATCTATTCCGGTATCCTTAAGGAATTTAGCCCTGCAGTATTCGCAATAGCATGGAACAATCTCATAATCTATATGGATCTCATCAGCTCCGGCCTCTGTAGCCTTCCCCGTCATGAGCGAAGCTATGTACTCATGATTTTCGGGATTATTAGGGCATATCTGATAATGGTAATACTTATTCTCGGTATTCTTTCCCTCTTTATTGCAATGCCTTAAATCAGGATGCTTCTGCCAATATTTCTTCTGAAAAGTGTCCTTGAAAACAAGGGTGCCAACAGAAACCTTTATTCCTCTCTCATGAGCCCTCTTCACAATAGCTTTAAGATTAGGGAAATATCCCTTATCGTCAACGGAAGAATGAAGAAGGACTATCTTGGAAAAGCCGCAATCGGCAATCCTGTCCATCATGGCATCATCAACATCCTTTATCTGATTGCCGACCTGAATCCAAATCATCGAATCCTTAAAAGACGGCGCATCAGCCCATGAAGCAAACGGTATTAAAACGGTAAAAGCCGCAATCAGAATCAATTTCAAAAACTTCATTTATATCTTCCTTTCAAAAAAAAGGCTGCGCTTAAGACAAGCGACAGCCTGTATTTTCTATTAAACAGCTATTCCTTAGCCGACTGCATCATGGCAACAACCCCGTCTGCCAAGGCCGAGGTAAGCGCAGGCTTCAGTCTCTCTACGGACTGGCTTATTATCTCCTGTTTCTCATCCTTCGATTTAACAGAGGCAAGCTGCTCCTTCATATCGGAATAAACAGCTCCTGCAAGCTGTTTTTTCATTGCCTCTATTTCCTTCTCCTTAGTCTTAAGCTCCGCAAGGCTCTGTCTCTCCAAATCTGCATAAAAAGCCTTTTTCTCGTCATTGCCCATTCCGGCAAGCTGAGGCTCAATCTGGGCAAAGGCATTCCTGCACATATATGAATTGATGTCCTCAAGAGAAGGTCCTTTTTCCGAAATCTCCTTAAATACGGCCTTATTGGCAGCAATATCCTTAGCTATTGCGCCGAATTTCACTCCGCCTGCAACAGCTGAAACAGCCAATGCGGCAACAACTCCTGCAGGTCCGGCTATGGCTCCGGCAAGAAGAGCTGTAGGGGCAGCTCCCAATGCGCCAGTAAGTGCGCCGACAGTAACAAGGCCTTTTTCGTCGCCAAGTCTGTCAAGAATAAAGGATGACACTTTTTCCGAGAAAGGCTGTATTGCCTTCTGGACGTCCGACGCCAAATTTCTTACCGCCTGCTGAAGCTTAGGGCCTGCAACTGCTCCGGCGGCTGCCGAAACGGCTCCGACAGCTGCCCCTGCGACTGCTCCAGCAGGTCCGGCAAAGGCTCCGGAAGCTGCCCCTAAAGCTCCGCCCGCAGCTCCGGCAGAAAGAACCTCTGCGGCAGTATTTTCAAATCTCGATCCTACGGCGCCTCCTATTGACGAGGCCATGGAGACAGCGCCTCCTCCAACTCCGGTAAATGCGCCGGTTATTGCAGCGGCTGCATATGCTCCGGCAGACGCATCTCTCGGATCAGCAGTACGGCTTCCGGATATGACGGCAGAAGCCCCAGTAAGACCTCCCATCATGGCTCCGGCTCCCAATGCCTCTCCTGCCGCAAGCGGTGATGAAGAAGAAACTGCGGCCATAGCCCCTCCGGCAACGGCTCCTGCTCCGGCAGAGACGGCAGCGGAAAGAATCGCTGATTTTCCAGCCGTCTTTTCAGACATGACAGGCTTGCTCATGGCAGCCGAGGCGCCTCCGATTACTGCTCCGGCAACAATTCCGCATGGTCCGGCAACAGCTCCGGCGGCAGCGCCTGCCGCTGCTCCTGCAGCTATCGGAATAACAGTTTTCGCAGCAGGAGAAATGTCTGAGGATGCCTGCATATATTTTATTGCGGCTCCCGCACCTCCGCCCAATGCTCCTGCGGCCGCCATGCTTCCGGAAGAGACAAGAAGGCCTGTGCCAGCTCCGGCTGCAGCTGCAGCTCCGGCAGTTCCGGCAATAAGGGAGCCTGCCCCTACAACGGCCCCTGCCGCAAGCGCCTTACCCATGGATCCTGTTTCTTCGCCGGTTCTCACCCCGACATAGCCTCCTGCGGC
>JAKSUM010000041.1 GCA_024409025.1 bacterium
GACGAAAAAAACATACGGCTCGGGAGTTGACACTCCCGAGCCATATTATTTATTGATTGTTTATTTCTTTTCCGAATCCTTTGAGTCTGCTTTGGAATCATCCTTAGAATCCTTGGATTCATCCTTGGCATCCTTAGCCTTTGCATCGGAAGCTTCATCAAACTCGTCCTTGACTTTTCTTTCCTTATCCCTTTCAACCTGTATGCCGTTTTCAGAATCAAAGGCAGGATTATTTTCCTTTACAAGAACCGACTCATGGTTGCATCCGTTACAGTATACCACATATGACTTAAGATCCTTGGCAGGCTTATATCCGCTGGTATAAGTATCCCTTGATGCGGAAGGGCATGTAGGGACAAAATCAAGATACTTGGGGTTTGGAGATATTTCGGCAAGCTTTTTGGGGAATTTTCCGCCGTTTTCAGCAGCAAAAAGCCTGAGACCCGTAGAAATCTTTACAAGATTCTGCTTGCAGTCGTTAAGCTTGGTCTCATCAGGATTTTCCGAAAGACCGGCATCAGTAAGAATCCTCTTAAGCCTTCCTATCTCTTCGTTAGACTCATTTATCTTTTTATTCAGATCCTTTTCAACTTCCGAAAGCCTCTTAACCTCAGCTTCCTTCTGCTGAAGAAGGCTGCTGATTCTTTCGTTTTCAGACTTCAAAACCTTTGCATTGTCGCCACTGCATCCGGCAGAAGCCATCATAAAAGCAGGTATGACAAGACAGGCCAAAGCTGCTTTTGCAATATTTCTCAACATAAATTTATACCTCGCATTATCTTTGCTTTTCAGTTATCTATATTTCTATCCCCCATTTTTTTTTCCTCTGAAAGATATTTCAGGGTATTTAGAAAAATATATACGGCAGGCAGGAATTTTTAAAAATCATATAAAATAAAATATTACGATAAAGAAAAAACAATTAAATTTTCACAATATTTTTATAACATACAACTGGCTTCAAGCCGCGTTAGAAAGGGCATCCAATGAAAGATTACTATTTTGAACTGGGCGTAGCTCCGTCTGATGAACGCGAAACTATCAGAAAGGCATTCACGGCAAAGCAGAAAAGCATGCACAGGCTGCCAGAAAAGGATCAGAGGGCTCTGATAGCCGCATGGCAGGTCATAAACAATGAAGATACCAGAAAAGAATATGACGCACAGAACCAGTTCCAAATCAGAAAAACAAGCCCAAGATTTGAAGCTATAGGCAAAAAGAAGACAAAAACCGAACGCGTTCCCTTCAGATGGGGCGTGCCGCTCATGGAAATCATCATGATGCCTTTCAAAAAGGAAGAGGAAGCTCCAAAGGAAACTCCCGAAGAAAAGGCAAACCTCCACTTCACTCAGGGAGTCCTTTATGCCGGAGAGAACAAGACGCTTGCACAGGCAAAGTCAGAATTTCAGGAAGTCCTCAACATAATCCCTGATCTCAGGGAAGCCCAGTACAATCTGGCGCTTGTATGCTATAAGATGGGAGACTTCAAAGAAGCCCTCGAACTATTCAAAACATATGTAAACGAAGAGGGCAGAGACATGTTCGCAAAAAAGATGGTATCGCTCCTCGAAGGCTAAATCATTCAAAATAATAAAAATAAAGGCGCAGATGATATGGCATACATGCCTTTCCTGCACCTTTATTTTCTAATCGGAAAAAGACTATATATATGCAAAAGGAGCACTTGCATCCCTCTGCTACAATTTCCTTGCCAAGGAAGACAAGCAGGCGGCAAAGGAAGAAGCACCGGCAAAAAAGAAAAGCAAAAAATAAGCATAATACGGCAAAAAAACGGGTTCAGAAGGAGGCCCGTTTTTTTTGCATAAAAATACTTCATCATGAATATAAAGCAGATTGAAAAATATCATATTCCAATAATTGCGCTTGCGGCCCTCATCATATATGCTTCAACCCTAAATGCAGGATTCATATGCTATGACGACATAGACTACCTGCTGAAAAACAGATATCTCACAGGCGAGGAAAAATGCGGAATCGGAATGTATTTTCAGCCGGGATTCATCCGAAACGACATATATATACCGCTGTCATTCCTTATCTTCCGGATTCTATTTATAATCGCGGGAAAAACGGCATGGGTTTTCCATGCTGCAAGCATAATCTTTTACTCATCCTCATGCATAGCCTTTTATTTCCTTGTCCGGAGGCTTCTGCCGTCAGACAAGTCAGGCTTCCTGTTCGATATGCCGTCATTATGGGAAAGATGGCTTATATCAAAAGAAGGCAGGAAGACCGCCGCATTCGGGTCCGCAATCATATACACAGCCCTTCCATGCCATGTCGAGAACGCCGCATGGATATCCGCTCTGGGATACGGCATATCATCCACCTGCTTTTTTACATCATTCATACTGTTAATAGAAACAACTGAAAAATACAGCCTCAAAAAAATGCTTTCAGCCGCAGCTCTTGCAGCGGCAGCCGTCATGTCACAACCGGCAGCGTCAGTGCTTCCGCTGGTATTTGCCGCATGGGTATTATGCTTCAGAAAAAATCATTTCAAAAAAGCAGTACCCATTGCGGCAGTTATTGGGACAATCAGCGCCGTCTATGCAATCATGCTTAAGGCAGCAATTGCAGGAACATTCAGGACTGATCTTGACGGACTGACGCTTATTGACAGGACATCGGCATTCGGAAGAAACATCTTTAACATGATACTTCCGGCAGATCTCATGATCTCATATCCGACACCTTCGCCAGCCTTTTCAATAATAACGGCAATCTTTCTATTCATTTTTGTATTATCGGCGGTACGGAAACAACTAATGGCATTTTTTCTCTGCCTTGCATTCCTAATGTCAATACTGCCCTACGCAAACATATTCTATACGGTTCCGTTCATAAATCAGGACAGATATCTCATGATTCCATCCTGCTGGTGGTCAATAGGTATTGTCTGCATATTGGCGAGCATCGCGTCGGCTTCAGAAAACGGCAAAAAAGCGTCTTCAGCCATTTTTGCCATGGCCTTGGCAGCATATACGGCACTATCAGCGTCATATGCCTATGCATGGTCGTCCTCTCTCTCCCTGATGGAACTTCAATACAGCAAAAATCCGTACGATCCTGCAATATCCGAAGCGTACTGCGAAATGCTGAGGAGCGAAAAAATGTATGAAAAGGCGCTTGAAACTGCAGAATTTTTAAACAAGACATATCCCCAGCTTTACAGGCCATACAAAACAAGGGCGATATGCCTCGAGCGCCTTAGAGAATACGAAAGGATGGAAAAGGAATTCAGGGAAGCGGCAGAAGAAGGCTCTCACTTCGGATGGCTGTTCCTGTCTGAGGCATTGTTCATGCAGTGTAAATATGCAGAGTCATTGGAAAGCATAAGGACATTTTTCAAGCTGGCTGAAGGAAAACCCATAAGCGGCGACTCAAAGGAACAAAAAGCCATGCTTTTCAAAATAGCCGGCATGAACTGCTCACAAAAGGACATGTCCGAGTGTCTTCCGGAGCTTGCTCCTGACTTTCAAGGCGGAACGGACATGGCGAGCCTGTCCTCATGGCTGAAAAGCAACCCGCAAAGCCCGTCATCACGATATGTATTCCAGCTGCTCCATATTTCAGAAATGTCAGCGGCATACGGTGAGAGAGCTCCAGAAATGATCAGAAAAAGCATTGAGCTTGCTGCTGAAGGCGACAGGCTTGCCGGCATCAGCAATGAGGAGGCCGAAAAGAAATGGAAGGAAGCTGTCAAGACAGATCCGTATTCTCCGGATGCCTATATAAGACTTGCCATTATAAATATAGAAAGACATAACAATAAGGAGGCCGAAAAATATGCGGCTCTCGCCTTGAAGGCAAATCCGGCCGATAAAAACGCAAAAGAGCTTTCAGAAAGAATACTCAGCAATGCAGACAAACAGCACAGACAATAAAAAGATTCATATTATAATAATAATAGCGGCAGTACTCGCCATTTACGGCCAGACAGTCTTTTTTGACGCCCTCGCTTATGATGACGAAATGTATGTCTTCACAAACAGATTCATAAACGGAAGCGAGAAATCCTCATTTACAGATTATTTCATTCCAGGAATCATAAGAAGCGACATATACATGCCGGTGACACTTCTGCTGTTCAGGCTGATTTATATGACTGCAGGACCTTCAGCACAGGCATTCCATGCCGTAAGCCTGCTTATATATGCCTCTTCATGCGCGCTTTTTTACATTCTGTCGTCAAAAATACTTGCCTGCGGACGAAAAGGACTGCTTTATCCCGAATCGCATAAAGCGGAAAGATATATGCTGTCCCCAAGGCTTAACGGCAATATTCCGGCATTGGCAGCAGCTCTTATATATGCCTGCCTCCCTCTCCATGTCGAATATGTCTCATGGATATCAGCAACAGGCTACAGTCTCGCAGCATCACTGTTCTTTGCATCGTTTATCATTTTTATCGATCTTTATGACGGATTCAATCCTGCGAAATTTGCTGTTTTCGCGCTGGCATCAGTATCGGCAGTCCTTGCCCAACCGGCAGCCGCAGTCCTGCCGCTTGCTCTCGGAGCATGGACAATATGCTTCAGAAAAGGCAGGATAATGCAGGCAGCGTCCATGGCGTCCGTTCCGGCAGCTGCAGCCATTGCATGCGCCATACTTACAAGAATGGCAATAGGCGCAGGCAGGGACGGAATAGGATTTACGGCAGCCGAAAAAGCCGCCGGATTCGGAAGATACATTTTCAACTTCCTGTTTCCATGCGATCTTATGATGTCATACACGGACCTCAAAGGCCCCGCAATATCGCCCTTATACATAATATTCGCGCTTCTTGCCGTTCTTTCAATATTATTTATAATCAGAAAAAGCACACTGGGGACATTCTGTTCAATGCTGTTCTTTCTGTCCTTCCTACCGTACCTGAATATCCTGTACGTCATAGAGTATCTCGTGCAGGACAGATACATGGTATTTACCTCATGCGCATGGGCTATAGGATCGGTATTAATATTTACCGCACTGGCCACAGGATTAAAAAACATAAGGATAATGAAAGCGGCATCGGCAGGACTCATAATATTCTATACAGTCTGTTCTCTTTTATATATCCCCGTATGGAAGAATTCCGAATCGCTGTTCTCATATGAATATGCAAAAAACCCAAACGACAGGCAGACGGCCGCAAGCTACGGATTCCTGCTTAAGGACAAAGGAAAATATGAGGAGGCGGTTAAGATAGCAGACAGGCTGATAGAGGATTTTCCGGATTTCGTAAGGGGATACGGGCTTAAGGTCATATGCCTTGAGGAAACTGGAAATTATAATGAAATATACAGGGAATGCGATAAGGCAAAAAAGAAGCATCCTGACTTTTTCTACATACATATGCTTGAGGCAAGGGCCGATTATGCGTCAGGAAGATATAAGGAAGCATAAAAAAAAAAAAAAAAATTCATGAAAAGCGCTCTTAATGCAAAAAGGCTTCAGGTTGACACATACACAGCGGCATCCATGCTTTTCAAGACATCATATATGGAATGCAGGAACAGCGATATGGAGAGCTGTATCCGATGGATGGTAAAGGATAATCCGGAAGAGGCCGAGGAAATCTGCAAGAACGGGGACGATCGGGAATTCGAAACATACCTTTCGTCACATATCCCAGGCCCTTCAACATTCTGCATATCAAGAATCCTTCATGTAAAACGTCTCAAACGAAAATACGGGGAGAAGGCAGGGGCAGTACTTCAGAAAAACACCAGTATGATGAAGCAGGCGGAGGGCATGCTGAAGGAGGGAAGATTCAATGATGCGGAAAAAATATGGATGGAAGCTTCGGAATCGGATCCCTTCATGACAGAGCCGCTATGCAGGCTTGCATATATGGCACTGCAGAAAAACGAGCCGGAAAGGGCAGAAAAATACATATCGGCAGCATTGCATTCGGATCCTTCAAGCAAAGCGGCAAAAGAGCTTAAAGAAGCGCTTGAGGCATGGCAAAACCGAAAATAAAAAGAAGTAAGGCGGACTTCCCTTATCCGTTAAAATTTATGAACAGAAATAATGACAATGAAAAATATTATATAGCGGCAATAATAGCGGCAGTCTTCATTTTATACGGGCAGTCGATATCGTTTGATTATCTGAGATATGACGATTCATTCTGCATATTTCAGAACGCATACACAAACGGAACGGCATCATGCTCAATAGTACAGTACTTTATTCCGGGATTTATAAGACAGGACGTATATATTCCCCTGACATTCCTGCTGTTAAGGTTCACCCACATGATTTCAGGCGGAGCTCCGTGGGTATTCCATCTGTTTTCATCAGTATTATATGCATGCTGCTGCGTAACGGTATTTTTCTTTTTCAAAAAGCTGACAGCCTTTGCGTCAGAATTCAAAGGATTTGAAAAAGCATTCATATCAAAATATGCTGACAGGATATACGGTAAGGATTTCCTTCCATTCATGGCAGCACTCATATTCGCAGTCCTGCCGTGCCATATCGAAAATACGGCATGGATTTCATCGATAGGCTACAGCCCGGCCGTCATTACCGGCCTGCTGTCCATAATGTTATTCCTTTCATACGTGGAAACAAAAAACATCTCCATGTACGTATCGTCAGCAGCGCTGTTTATTGCCGCCGTCCTTTTCCAGCAGGCGGCAATAGTAATTCCGGGACTCATAATAATATGCATTGCCTGCTTCAGGAAAAATTTTCTTCAGGAAGCCGTAAAGGCAGGGGTTATATATGGCTCGCTCTGTGCGGGATATATGTCAATGTTCATGAGACATACTGTGTGGACATCAAGCTCAAAGCCTCTGTCGCTTGCGGAAAAGCTGGGATTTCAGGGCAGATATCTCTTTTCAATGCTCATTCCGACAGATCTTATGCCAGGCTACAGCAGAGAACAGGGAACCGTATTCATTCTGATATCTGCGGCGGTCTTGGCATTGGCAATTTATATGATATTCATAAAAAAGAGCAGACTATGGCTATTCTGTTCCTTATGGCATGCGGCAGCCCTTTTCCCGTATTCCGGAATATTCTTCGGTAAGGATATATGCGACAGATATCTGATACTGCCTTCAATAGCCGCATCATTCCTGCTCGCATTTCATATGCTCGCTTTTCCTCTGAAGGCTTTCAGACACAGAAGAGCCCTAAGGCTGGCGCCTGCCGGCCTGCTGCTGCTCTTCTATGCGGCCTGCGCGATGATTTACATTCCGGTATGGTCAGACAGCGAAACCTTCCTTTCTTACGCATACTATAAAAATCCAAGGGCGATACAGTTTTCCGGAGTCTACGGAATGGACTGCCTCCAGAAGGGAATGCCGGCAAAAGCCCTTGAGATATCCGAAGCCATAATTCTTGACGGAAGGGATCCTTATACCGGATATTCAATGAAGATACAGGCTCTATGTTCAATGAATCAGAACAAAAAAGCACTCTCTGCATGCCTTGAAGCTATGGAAAAATACCCTTCCCTTGACGCAATAAACGAATACGCAGGAAATATCTGCTTCATGGAGGGAGATTATGAAAGGGCATACTCATACTTTACAAAAGCCCTCTCGCTCTATATGAAGGACAATGCAGGAAATGACGCCGTCAGGAATGCCGCGGTCAAAGCTCTTGAAGCGGCTTTCAGGGCTAAGGACGAGGAAAAGATAATAGTTCTTGCGTCAATGCTTTTTCCTGACATTCCTCAAGAAATTAAAGACTCAAAAACAAGAACATACGAAAACTGCATTAAATTTGCGGAAAGCAATAAGGATTCCGCATCATCCATGTTCATAATGAAAGCTCTTGAACTGAAACAGAAATAAAAAAAGCGGCTGTTCAAGCCGCTTTTTTTTATTCTGTCTCGGCAGAAAGCGAAACAGAGCCGAATCCCGCCCTTTTAGCCGAATCAACGGCATACATAACCTTTGCGTAAGATGCCGCCGCGTCCGCCTCGATTACGGCTGACTCCCTTACCGATCCGGCATTCTCAAGCTCCTCTTTAAGATTCTGCTGGGAAACCTCCCTGCCGTTAATATAATATGTCCCGCCCTTCGTTACGGATATGCATATTTCATGGCTTTCCTGTTCGGATCTGTATTCCGCCTTAGGCAGGCTTATTCCGAAACCGGTCTTAGAAACGGCAGTACCGGCAATCATAAAAATTATGAGAAGTACAAGCATACAGTCCGTAAGCGGAGTCACATTTATAGAGCTGAGGGACTCGTCATGCTCTTCCCTGAAAAGCCTCATGACTCCTTCTCCTTTGAAGCTCCGCGCTTTACGCATACGGCCTCTATAAGCCTTGAGCAGAAAACTCCGGCCCTTGTCCTAATCTTTTTTATCTCACTCTTGAACACATTAAAAAGAACTGATGCCGGAATTGCAAGCATAAGACCAGCCGCAGTTGCGGCAAGAGCCTCGGATACGCCTTTTGCGACCGTCTGAGGGCCTGCCGCGCCGGCCTGAGCAATATCGCTGAATGCCGTCATTATTCCTATTACCGTTCCCATGAGTCCGATAAATGGGGCTATTACCGCAAGAGTGCCCA
>JAKSUM010000042.1 GCA_024409025.1 bacterium
CTTAAGAACATCCTGTATCGAATATTCGCCAGCCTCCTTTGCAACCTGACAATTGAATATTACCTGAAGCAGAAGGTCTCCAAGCTCTTCAACGGCCCATCCCCTGTCTCCGGAATCAAGAGCGTCTATAGTCTCATGAGACTCTTCTATTATGAAGGGCATAAGGGTCTCATGCGTCTGCTCCCTATCCCAAACGCATCCGCCAGGAGCTCTGAGAGTCTCCATTATTTTAACAAGCTCGTCAAATTCCCGCATAATGACACCTCATCTTTTCTTATATCTAAAGTCCTTAATTACGCATATTCCCTCATCAAGCGGAGGCGCGTCCTCCCTGTGCTGGGAAAGAACAAAGAAAGACAACGCATCCGGGAAAGATTCCTTAAGAAGATTACTGTTTGCAGGCTCATTTTCAAAAATGCCCTCGACTTTTCCTATTCTTCTAAGGTATGCGGCTACATTTTTCTTGAATATTTCATCCTTATCTTCAAATGACTGCTTAACTATCGTCATGGTCCCACTGATTCCGACGGGAAATCCAAACATTCTAAGGCTGTCAATGGCCCCTACAAGCATCTTAGGCGCATCCCTGCCCGTAAGGTAAATGATGGTCGCGCCTGCGGAATGAAGCTTTGAGACATATTTGGCAGCTCCAGGATAAGGAGTGTCATATTTCTGATATTCGTCTGAAAAGAACCTTTCCTTCCATTCCCTTTCTATCACCTCAATCTCCTTCTCATCAGTCACATTGAGATTTTTAAGGGTCTCCCTGACGGAATACTGGAAGAGGTTTATGTCCCTGAACCTGTCCATGGCGTTACAGAGCTGAGGAAGCCTGTCGTCATATCTCGAGGCTATCTCCGTAAGAATAAAATTGGTCCTTGGCCTATTGTCAAAAAGGGTGCCGTCAAGATCGAATATGGCAAGCGACGAGGTATCCTTTTCCATATCTGACTTAACCCTCTCAACAAGCTCCGAAAGCCTGCTGTCCTGCTCAGCCTGATGACATGAAGTCCAAATAGGAAGAATCATAAAAAATCCCCCTCCTCCTTTATATTTTTTAAGCCTACATAACGGCGTTGAATTTAAACGGTATAATAGGGGCCGCATCTATCGATCGGACCTCCAATGTCGCCTCACTGCCCCTGTAATGGACCGGCGGGAAGGTGAATCCCCTTACAACCTTACCCAATCTGTCGCTCCAGTGCGAGCTCTTGTCAATCGGCGGGTAAGCGTATCCTTCCCTGTCAATAAGCTTTACGTCCCTCATCCTGACATAGCTTATGTTTCCTGTCGTTATATTCATCTGGTGATTGATTATCAGATACTCCGTCTCATAATGAATCTCTTCAACGGAAAGATTGCCTTCAACGGAAAGAAATGGTGAAGAAAGCTCGAAAGGAGACTCCTGACAATAATCGATGTCCCTGATTTCAAGAGGGAATTTCCATGTTTCCGGCAGCATGACGTTGAATATCTCCTCAATATTGATTTCAATATTTCTCGGATCCTCAACGCAGTCGCAGAAATAATAGAGACGCGTATTATACATTCCCCATGGGCCCGAACCGCTGGTCGGGTACACATATCCGTTTTCCTTGCTCCTCACGGTAATCTTGAAGAACATCGGCCTGAACATGGATACATCATCAAGCTGCATATTCATTGCAAACTCTTCAGGGGTTTCGGACATAAGAACCGCCTCATTGAATGACGCATGCCATTCCTGCAGCTCCTGCTGTGTCATCTGCTTGTTAAAGGTATCGCAAAATATCTGACATCCGGCAAGTCCGCATCTTATTTTGGATATCTTAACCGCCTGATTCAGAATAGGCATATCTATATAGCAGGCATAATCCTTGCTGTACCAATTCCTGTGAGTGAAATCCGTATGCAGCATAAACTGCCATGACCCCTCGCACTGCCAGATGGGAGGTATCTCCTCCTTTTCCTGCTGCAGCTCCTTTCTCCATTCGATAAGCTTAGCCACAGCTTCAGGATCCTCATCCGAATTCGGATCCCAAGGATCCCTGATTGTGTTTATCCTGACCAGCGGAGTCTGCCCCTCATCAACAACCTGTATCTCTTCGACAGTAAGGGTAAGAATTTTAGACTCATCCCTGACAGGCTCAAATTCTAAAAACATTGGGAAGGGATTCCTTCCCTCCATTCTCTTTATCCCAATAAGGGCATATCTTATATTATTCTCATAATCGACCAAGGAAGCCCTTGCAGGCATATATCCCTGAGGAATCTCCTCTATAACCTCAAAGCCGACAATAGTCTTGACACTGTCATAAAGGACTCCCTTAAGGACAATCTGTATGCCCAAATCCATTGCGCTCTCTTCAAGAGGCAGCAATGCGCCCATCGCTTTCGCCCTGTCCAATACAGCGCTGTAAACCTCTTCCTGTTCCATAATAAAATCCTTTCTTTAGAAACCTGCAGGCCTGTTATTCGGCTTTTTCCTCAGATTCAGAAGAGGGAACGGATGGCGTTTCAGTTTTCTCAGAACCGCCGTTTTCGGATGCTCCCGCTTCGATTCCGGGATCTTCAGTCAATTCTTCATCAGTCTTTTCAGGATCTACTGATAGAGGCTTTTCCTCGTCCTCTCCCATTGCCGTCCCGATAAGAGTAAATTCAAGCTTCTGAGCAGGTATGACGATTTTGACGACCCTTCCCGTCTGATCTATATAGAACACCATTCCTGAAGAGCTCTCGCATTTAAATGCATTGAAATCCCTGCCTTCGGCCTCAACCCTTTCAAAGCCCTTTGCGGAAAGCTCGAATTCAAGAGTCTTCATCTCGCCAGGTACGAAAGCGGTAAATCTGTATTTGCCGCCAAGCTCAACATTGGGTATCTGTCCTGCCGCAAGAGCCCAGAGGGAGAGGAATCTGTTGTCGAGGAGATAAGTGCCTTTCGAATAAGGTATATTATTTTTTACGGCATTCCCCTCTGCATCCTCAGATATTATTCTCTCTATGAAATTTCCGGAGAAAACGAATTTCTGCTTCTCCTCTTTTCCGCCGAGATTTCCGGAAAGCTCGCATGAAAGAGGAAGCGCATTTACGTCAAACGAGGCATTCATGGAGGATCTGTAATCTGTCCCTGCAACCCTCATAAGCGCTTCAGACGAAAAAAGATACGACTCAGCATCATCAGCAAAAACCATATCGGTTACTTTTGCCCTTTCCTTGCCTATAAGCATGCCGTTTATCCTTATCTCATAGGTTCTTGACTCCTCGACAGGCCATGAAATATCCTTTCTCTGGAAAGGAACCTTCTTCTGGACTTTTGGCAGATAGTCAAGGCTCTCAACAGACAGGGAAGTAATTTCCCCATGCTCGAAAAGCCATACCCTGGCCGCATCAACTCCCTCTTCTCCGGTCTTCATGTCAAAAGGAAGCCATCCGCTGCCTTCCATATAGACCTCAGCCCAATATCCGGGAATATAGTCGCCTTTTTCAAAAACTATGCCTCCGGCCGTCCTTGCAGGCATTCCGGCAGCCCTGCACATGGCTGTCATAAGAAGTGACTTGCTTTCCATGTTTCCAATACCGGCAGAAAAAGCGATTATGGCGCTTGGAAGCGAAATTCCGTCTCTTATGTTCTCATTTATCCACTTGGCAATCCTGCCTGCGGCAGTCCTGCAGTCTCGCGATTTCCATGTTATTTCCTGAGCCTTGTTTACAAGATAGTCATCCTTTGACTCTATTCCCGCCTCAGGTTTAAGATATGGGGCAAAAGACGCATCCAGCTTAAAGGGAGGAAATCTGTTTGGCTTGTCTATCTTTATCTCGGTCTTTTTGACAGTGAACTGTCCTTCTGCGGAAGTATCGGACGACTCGCCGTTGAAAGTCTGCTCAAATCCAATGGCCTCATGGCCTCCGGCCTTCAATCCTCTTCCTGAAAATTTTCCGGCAAGTCCGGTCATCTTCAGTGAAGCCGGCTTCTGGAAATATATTGGAGAAAGAGCCGTTCTATTAATGCCGAGATCGGCTCCAGGCGATTTTTTCAGCAACTCGGCGGCCTTTGAATTACTAAGCTCTATTGTCACGGTACCCGCAATCTCATCAATCCTGTATATCTTCTTTTCCTTGGAATCAAAGAATATCCTAAGAAGAGGAGTACCGTAAAAATCCTTAAATATGTAAATTACGCCTTCCCTTGAAGCGCCCTTATAGGAATAAGAGCCTTCCTTCTCCTTCTCAATGCTTATGGTTCCAACTGTCCTGAGAATAGGATCGTATACATCAAAGGATTTTTCCTTCTCGCCAAGCATCGCATGTATAAGAATATCGTAATGCTCTATAAAAGAATCGAGTCTTCCCCACAGGTTACTGACAAAAAGATAGCAGCTTCCTGCCGATTCATTCAGATATGTAGCAGGCTCCGCATTTGCCGCGGCATTCTTCTGAGCTATCACGCCTTCGGAATAGACAGTCTCTGAAACAGCCTCAAATCCTTCTATATTCTGCTGCATTATGAAATATGAAGGAAGTAAAGTCTTAAGGTTTACTGAGAAATCCGACTGAAAGACGGACTCAGTTATATTTCCTATACCGGCCCTGACAACAGAAAGCGATCGGTACTTTATAAAGCTCTCTCCGGCAAGAGTCATCCTGTTACCCGCCTGATAGACAGAATATCCGATAACCTTGTCGCCCGATTTTATAACATAATGCGACTCTGCCTTAGGTGTTATCACAGACGCTGCAGACGCCTGACCGCATAATAATGACGCCGATGCAATGACGGACAGCATAAATGCGGAAACAATCTTAAAAAAATTCATATGCATCCTCAAAAAAAATCATTCTGATTTATAACTCAACGCGTATGTTCAACAAAAAGAAAATTTAACAGAAGGAGGGAAAATCCTTTTAAGTGGCAAAATACGCCCGGATAAACACAAAAAAAAATCAGCCGGCATGAAAATGCCGGCTGATTGGTATCCTTAAACTTAGAGCAGTCTGAGGACTACGATCGGAGCTCCGTCGCCTTTTCTGAAGCGATACTTGACGATAGAGGTATAGCCGCCGTTCTTTTCAGCGTACTGAGCCTTTACCATATCAAGGAATCTGTATGCGTCATCATTGCATCCGATGTTTGAAAAAATATGTCTCTTTGCCGCAAGGTCTCCCTTTTTAGCCTTTGTTATGAGCTTCTCTATGAAAGATTTGAGCTCAAGAGCGCGGGTATGGGTCGTCTCAATCTGACCTGCCTGTATGAGAGAGCGAGCCATGTTGCGGAGCATAGCGAGACGATGTGCGGCATCTCTGCCGAGTGTTCTCGTTTTAACTTTATGTTTCATTTTCTATTCCTCCGAAATTAGCGGATCCAGTTACTCTTCCCTGGAAACATCCTTAAGACTGAAGTTGTACTGAGCAAGCTTTTCCCTTATCTCAACAAGAGACTTCTGACCAAAATTCTTCAGCTTCATAAGATCGTCTTCGGAATACTCAATAAGGTTTCTTACCGTCTTGATGGAATCGCGCTTCAGGCAATTGAGCGAACGGACGGAAAGTCCGAGATCCTCTATAAGCATATCAAGCGCGAGATCCTCTCCGGAAGCCTCTGAGCCATACTGAGGAGCCTCAGCTGAGCGGGCCGGAGGAGTGAGATCGGTGAAGTATCCCATGTATTCCCTGATGATATTAGCGGAATTGCTGAGAGCTTCGTGAGGTAGTATGCTTCCATCAGTCCATATCTCAATTATAAGCCTGTCATAATTGGTAACCTGTCCTACGCGAGAATCCTCTACTGCATAAGAAGCCTTTATAACCGGCGAGAATATGGAGTCTACGGGAATCATGCCGAGGGCCTGAGCGGCTTCCTGCTTGTCAGCAGAAACATAACCTTTACCCTTATTAACGACCAGTTCCATTGAAAGCTCTGCATCCTTATCCGTAAGCTCAGCTATGTAAGCTTCAGGATTAAGAATTTCGACTTCAGGATCGGGCTGTATGTCAGCAGCAGTAACGATCCCTTCGCCTTTAGCCTCAAGTCTAAGAGTCTTTGGGCCTTCGGTAAGCAAATCCAGTTTGAGTTTTTTAATATTCAGTACGATTTCGGTAACATCCTCGACGACATGCGGAATCGTGGTAAATTCATGGAGAACATCCTTGATGAGTATGTGCGTCACAGCGGAGCCGACAATCGAAGAAAGCAGCACGCGTCTCAAGCTATTACCCAGAGTTGTTCCGAATCCTCTTTCAAGAGGCTCTATAACAAACTTCCCGTAATATTCGTCGTTCGTAGAAGAGACCTTGGGCTTTATAAGATCTACCATAAGCTGTAGTACCTGCTTTCCTATTATTACTTAGAGTAGAACTCGACGATCAGGAGTTCGTCAACCTGAGTGTCTATATCCTCTCTTGCGGGCAGTCCTATGATTCTTCCCTGAATTTTTTCGTAATCCGCCTCGATCCATGCGGGAGCCTTTTTGTTCTTTGCGCTCTCAAGAAGTTCGACAAAAAGCGGAGATGTTTTGCTCTTTTCCCTAACGGCGACAACCTGTCCGACCTTTATAAGATAGGAAGGTATGTCAACTTTCTTTCCGTCTACTGTTATATGGCCATGACGTACGATCTGTCTGGCTTCTTTTCTGGAATCGGCAAGGCCGAGTCTGAAAATAACATTGTCAAGACGGCGTTCGAGAAGGATGAGGAAGTTCTCGCCGGAAGCGCCTTTCTGAAGAGACGCCTTGTCAAAGCAGTTGCGGAACTGCTTCTCGGTGAGACCATATATTCTGCGCAGTTTCTGCTTCTCACGAAGCTGAACTCCGTAGTTGGAAAGTTTCTTGCGCTGCTGCTGGCCATGCTGACCAGGAATATGATTTCTCGTTTCGATAGCGCATTTAGCGGTGAAACAACGATCACCCTTTAAATACATCTTTACACCTTCACGCCTGCATATACGGCATACAGGTCCAACGTATTTTGCCACGTTTTCCTCCTGTTGATAACTAACTTATCTTTCAATTATTTTTCCCAGCCGCGGTTGAGACATCCCCTGTCCCTTGCCTGAAGGCAGAGATTCCCAAAAGGAATTTTAAGGGATTCCCCTGTTTTCCGGAAGACATTTCCTCCGGGAAAGCGTTTCAACGCTTTTTAAAAGCCGGCATATAAATCCGGCTGCGGGCGGCTTGCGATAGGGCGCTTCCGCCCTCATTTTGTATATAAGACCGACCGGAACGGCTTCCCGAAAAAAGGGCGTCCGTCCGATCGAGATATTCAAGAACTATACTCTTCTTCTCTTTGGAGGTCTGCATCCGTTGTGAGGAATAGGAGTTACATCCTTTATCACAGTGATTGCGAGACCGTTTGCCTGAAGTGAACGGATGGCGGCTTCTCTGCCGGCTCCGGGACCCTTCACGTAAACTTCGATTGACTTCATTCCGCAGTCAACCGCTTTTTTAGCGCAAACTTCCGCAGCAGTCTGAGCGGCGAAAGGAGTGCTTTTTCTTGATCCCTTGAATCCAAGTCCGCCGGCGCTTGCCCATGATACCGCGTTACCGTTTGTATCGGTAATCGTGATTATCGTGTTATTAAAAGTGGACTGGACATGTGCTATGCCTTTAGGGATAATTTTGTTTTCTTTTCTTCTGGATCTAACAACTCTCTTAGCCATTTCTTACTCCTTAATCCCTATTTCTTCTTACCGCTTACAGAGCGTCTCGGACCTTTTCTCGTTCTTGCGTTGGTCTTTGTGCGCTGTCCTCTTACGGGAAGGCTTCTGCGATGTCTCATGCCGCGGTAGCAGCTGATTTCGACAAGGCGTCTGATGTTTGCGGAGATTTCACGGCGAAGATCACCTTCGACCCTATGATTCTTTTCTATCTCTTCTCTAAGCTTTACCGTTTCTTCTTCTGTGAGATTCTTAACTCTGATGTCTCTGCTTACTCCGGTCTTATCGAGAATATCCTGACTTGTTTTTCTACCGATTCCAAAAATATAAGTGAGAGCGATCTCGACTCTCTTATCCTTTGGCAAATCTACACCTGCTATACGAGCCAAATTCTCACCTCCTAGCCCTGAACCTGTTTATGTTTTGGGTTTTTGCAAATAACTCTTACTTTGCCTTTTCTCAATATGATTCTGCACTTATCACACCGAGTTTTAACAGATGGACGTACTTTCATCCGCTTAAGCTCCTTTGCTTAATAAATTTTAGTTATTTGAAGCGATAAATAATTCTGCCTCTCGTTAAATCGTAAGGGGAAAGTTCAACAGTAACCTTGTCCCCAGGCAATATTTTAATAAAATTCATTCTTATCTTGCCTGAAATATGGGCAAGAACCTTATGTCCCTGAGCAATCTCAACTCTGAACATACCGCTAGGAAGAGCCTCGAGGACCTGTCCTTCAACT
>JAKSUM010000043.1 GCA_024409025.1 bacterium
CCCAAATCCACTGATCAAGCATAGAATCGCCGATAACAGCAATCCGTCTCCCGTTAAAAGCCGAGACTATATCCCCTGCTCTTTTTAAATCAATCAAATCCATAAATAAAATCACTCCATAGTCCTGAAAAGCCTGAAATAGCTCTCAGCAGCTTTCTTCCAGCTGAAATTCTTAACTCTTTTTAACCCTCTTGCCCTCATCGAAGAAGCAAGATTATTATCTGCAAGGACTTTGCCCAGCTTCTCAGCAAGATCGGAAGGATTTCCAGGTGAAAAAAACACCGGAGCATCGCCGCCAACTTCTCTAAAAACAGGAATGTCCGAAGCAACAATAGGGCACGCACAGGAAAATGCTTCAAGAACGGGCAGGCCAAACCCTTCATAAAGAGAAGGAAAAACAAATGCAGAGGAAAGACCGTAAAATCTGACAAGCTCCTTATCTCCGACGCTTCCCTGCCATATGATATCATCCTTATGCTTAATTCTGCCCCATATAATCCTCATAGGATCCGAGCCTTGCCTTAAAATTTCAGATGCAAATCTTTCCGTAAAAGAAGGCTCACGCAAAAAAGAGGGCCTGCTCCCTGCCATAAGAAGCTTATGTGGAATATCAGATCTGCTTTTAAGCCTGTCAAAAGCCATAAGAAGCGTATCCATGCTTTTTCTCTTATCAGGACTTCCGACAAAAAATACATATGGCTTTCCACCGGTATGTCTCTGCAAAAACTCGCTGGCCCGTTCAGGAGATGCCGGACCAAAGCATGAATCATATCCATGATGTATAACCGTAATCCTGTCTTGAGCAACATCCAGAAACGAGGAAATCTCAGATTTGGAAAACTCAGATATGGCAACAATCATGTCTGCGGCAGCGGCAGCCTCCCTAATCCTCTTTCTGTCATTAAAATTATCCCTTTTATTGGAAGAAAAGAACCTGAACATTGCCACATCATGTATTGTTACAACCCTTTTGCACTTAGGGAAAAAATCAACCCTGTTCCAAGGAAACCATACAAGATCAAGGCGATCAGCATCTGACACAGGAATAAATTCAAATCTGTCAGCAAAAGGCTTCAGAAGCTTTACAACCCCTTCCCTGTCCTTCTCATGCAAAGGCATGAGAAAATAGTAATGCTCGCCTGAAAATTCAAGCAGCTGTGTTATCAGAGCCCTTGCGACTCTGCCCATTCCTCTTGAATCTCTGGCAAGAAACGAAACATCAATTCCGATTTTCAATTATTTTCACCTCCGGCAAGTCCGCATAAGAAAGCAAGTCTCTCTGCCGCATAATCAGGATCGATGTCATTATAGCATTCAAAGCAGCGGCTGCATTTTTCTTTTATGCAGTTTTTCACAGGACATGATCTTTTTTCCGGAACAACAGCTTCCGCAAGCCTGCCAAAAGGCTTCCATCTGCTTGGAAAATCGCTCTTGAGAGCAAAAATAGAAACAACGGGAATTCCTGCAAGAGCAGCAATATGTCCAGGACCGGTATCAGGAGCCACGAATCCGCTAAGGCTCCTCATCATCGAGACAAGATCTGTAAGAGAAGTTTTTCCTGCGGTTATGCAGTGAGGGGAATTCATCATATCCGCAACACATTCAATGACAGGCAGCTCTCTCTCTGAACCGGTAAGGACGACAGTCCCCCCAAGACGCCTGCAAATAGCGTCTCCAAGTGAAGCAAAATATCTGCAAGGCCACGCATCAGGCGTAACAGCAAGCCCCTTGCATACCTGAAGCCCCCAAAAAGGGCCTTTGCCGCCTGAAATATCCTCGAGCAGTTTTTTCATTCCCTCAACGGATCCGTCATCAGGAATTATAATGGGAATCTCAGCCTCAGACGCTTCAGCGCCTATAGCCCTGACATAATCAAGCATAACCTGAGTCCAATGGCTTTTTAAATCACCATGCTCGGATCTTACAGAAACCTTATGTGAAAACAGGAAGCTGTAGAGCAGTCTTGAGTCCTGCCCCACCCTTACAGGAATTCCTGCCCTGAAAAGAAGATGGGCCTCAGAGGCCCTGCTCCACAGGGCAATGCCGATATCAAAGCGCCTCTTTTTTACTTCCTTCAGCCAATAGTCAAAATTTTTACCCCTAAGATCCCCTCCCTCTACAGGAAGGATATCATCAGCAAGAGGACAAAGGCCGACAATAGACTCCATTCCCTTCTTAACCATCATGGTGATACGGCAGCCCTTATATAGTTCCTTCAAAGGCTTAAGGGCAGCAAGAGAGAGCATAACATCTCCCACTCCTCCTGCAAGAAGAAGAATAAGTATGTTTTTATTCAAAACTCCTCCGTTAAAAAAAGGAGAAAATACTTTCGCATCTTCTCCTCATATTCTTATATTTTACAAAAAAGGCAGAAAATCTGGAGCCTCTATATCATAACGCTTTCCATTAACAGTATATATCAGCTGATCAGTAAACCTCTTCCAGCCTTCAGCGGAAACACCGCTTCTTCCGGGCATAAGACCTACATTTGTCTCAATGGCTATAGCAAAAACCGCCATCTCGACAGAAGTTCCGATATCCTTATGTGTTGTCATCCTAAAGCTGTATGTCCATGAAGGATCAAGAGGGAAATACTGCGGCGCATTCCAAAACACCTTCTCATAAAAACGCTCCATTTCCGGAGAGTCCTTAGAAAAACATTCAAGAAGGAACGTCTTCCTCTTTGGATCGAAAGATGCCCTAAACTCAGCATCAGTATCAAGAGCATTTTCGAGAGCAAGAATGCAGTCGCCAATAATAGATTCGTCCATAAAAAACCTCCGGAAAAAGCTATGACTTAGCCCGCCTGTTATAGAAAACAGCGGAACTTTATCTTAAACGGCTATAGCCGCAATATTAACAAGCTGTCCCAGCGCATTCCACGGCGCCGCGGCCGGACCGGATCAATCCGGCATTGCCGCAATTTTAAAACACTCATCTGTCGCAAACAAAGGCAGACGAAATTGAAAAATGCGATATCCAAACGCCTTGTTTAAGACATATATCAACCCTCGCATTAAGTCTAATTTCCCTACAAAAGCTTTGTTGACACTCCCAATAGCTAAAACTGGGGGATTCTCACTTCAACGAAAACAGCATACCTATTCCGAAGAATAGTACTGACTTACACTTTCTCCATGAGCATATATTTCCGATTGTCCATCGGTATTTTAAACGCTTTCCTGGCATTTAGCCCATCAGCGTATCTGCCTTATAAAAAAAAGTTTCCCCGCAAATGCCGCCATCTCTGATAATTGAACCTGCATATGCAGGTGGGAATATCCTCTGGCCCCGCATGTTAAGGATTCCCGCATAAATGCGGGCATTCACACACATGAAGGAGTACAAGTCCCTTAGTAATCTTGTTGGCTCAACATATCACAGGAGATAAAGCTAACACAGCAGGGAAACGCTTTTCAGGCCATGCCCTGAAAGCAAAAGCCTGTTTTTTACAAGTCATATGACCTGCGTTTATTTTATTGCTTTAAGGCATATTTGTCAAGACCTCAAAAAAAAAACCTATTTTTAAAAAAAATCATAAAAATACTTGACAAATTGTTAAATATCTGATATATTCTATAAAGTCAAAAGCACATTGCCGGTTCGTCTAATGGTAGGACAGCGGACTCTGGATCCGTATGTGAGGGTTCAAATCCTTCACCGGCAGTCTTAGACGGCCTGTTGGTCTAGCGGTTCAGGACGCCGCCCTCTCACGGCGGAAATCAAGGGTTCGAATCCCTTACAGGCTATCAATCAAGCGGAATACTGGAAAGTTTTCCGCTTTTTTCATTTCAATAAAAAGAGGAAGAGCAACATGTACATAGTTACCGGAGCTGCCGGATTCATTGGAAGCCATATAGTAAAAGAGCTTAACAGCAGAGGAATAAACAGCATCATAGCCGTCGATTCTCTTGGATCTGATGACAAATTCCTCAATCTCTGCGACTGCACCATATCCGATTATCTTGACGCATCCGAATTCTCAGAGCTTATAAAGTCAGGAAAGCTCGGCAAAATCGATGCAATATTCCATCAGGGAGCCTGTTCGGACACGACAGAGGCAGACGGAAAATTCATGATGCTGAACAACTTCACATATACAAAAAATATAATCAATTTTGCAGCAGCAAAAGAAATCCCGCTTGTATATGCATCAAGCGCGGCAACATACGGCGCCTCGTCAAGCTTCAAAGAAATACCGGAAAACGAAAAGCCTCTAAATGTATACGGATATTCAAAGCTTGCAGCAGACCAGTATTTAAGAAGCGTAATAGATAAAATAGATTCAACTGTCGTAGGCCTAAGGTATTTCAACGTATACGGACAGAGAGAGACACATAAAGGCAAAATGGCCTCAATGGTATATCAGCTTTACAGGCAGATCAGGACAACAGGGAAAGCAAAGCTGTTTGAGGGAACAGAAGGATACGGTCCAGGAGAGCAGCGCAGGGACTTCGTCTATGTAAAAGACGTAGTAAGCGTGAACCTCTTCTTCGGACTCTCCGATAAAGTCAATAAAGGCATAGTCAACTGCGGAACAGGAAAAAGCCGTTCCTTCAACGACATAGCAAACACACTCATAAATATAAACGGAGCAGGAGTCATCGAATACGTCCCGATTCCGGAATCAATAAAGAGCAAATATCAGAGCTTTACTCAGGCAGATCTTGAAGGCCTCAGAAGACTCGGGTGCAATATCAATTTCCACAAGCTTGAAGAAGGCATTCGCGAATGCTTTGACGAGTGGAATAAAAATTAGAATAAAAAAAACAGCTTCATGCATGAAGCTGTTTTTTTTATTCTATTTATTTCTTCGTATTTCCGTATATAAGCTCCGGCTTCCCGTCGACAACTCTGTATACCTTCAGAGGGCTCTTCTCTGTAGATAGGAGAAATTCGGAAATAACGCTGCCATTTTTTTCATAAATGAACTTTGCGGGATAAAACTTTCCATTCTTAACAGGCTCATCTCCAAGCTCAAAGCGGTAAGGCCTGTTATATGAATTCAGGCTGGTAAGAGCTGGCGAAAGAGACTCAATAAATACGCGGGCCAGATTCTCATTCCAATCAAAGTCACTACCGTTAAGCTCGTAAACACCATCGGGATCTACACTGAATATGCCTTTATGAAATATGGATACATGCTTTCTGTCCGCATGCCATTTTATGGTAAT
The DNA here is from genome assembly GCA_024409025.1 of bacterium. Taxonomy (GTDB): domain Bacteria; phylum Vulcanimicrobiota; class CADAWZ01; order CADAWZ01; family CADAWZ01; genus JAKSUM01. The sequence continues at coordinate 5,175 of JAKSUM010000043.1, forward strand.
CTCCTGCTCCTCATCAACAAAGCATTTTGCCATGCTTGTCTTTTCAATCTTTTCAAGAATGCCGCTACCGGCGATATTAATCTCCTTTACCCCTTTCGTCTCATTTCCGCGCATAAGAGAAAGGCTGAAGACAACTATATTGTCCTGCTTAAGTACGCAAAGATTTCCGCAGTTAAACTGATTAGAATTTTTAAGGGAATATGCTGCGTTTTTCACAGGAGTTGCAGCAAAAGCAAGTCCTGAAAAGAGGAATAATACGGCCGCAAGGGCTATGAGAAATTTTTTCATACTCGACTCCAAACAAATTAATATTCGTTTTCCTCGCCAAGTTCGAGGACAAAACGCTTTGTCTTTGGGCTGACCCCTTCGCCCCAATACTTCAACGAATAATTCCCGGAACGGCACTTTGCCCCCTTTACAGGATATCCGTTCCATTTGCACTGAAAACTTCCGGAATGCTTCTTCGGAATAAAGTTAAACCCTCTTATAAACCTGTCATTTCCGTCATAGAGCTCGGCCGTAATCTTTTTTCCTTCAAAATTCGAATAGGATATGCTGAAAATATGATTGCCGCCGGCGTCTTTTTTGCATCCATTTACGGAAAGCCTGCCTGTAACATTTATATTTACCTTCTTCTTAGCATAAAAATCGCCATGCGAATAAAGACGAATCAGGAGAGTATAAGAGCCGGAAATGGCATTACCACTCGGATCGGCCCATGAAAGCTTGACCTTCTTGGCATCATCGCCTACAGAAACATTTCGGAACGAAGCGATTCTATCTTCTCCCTTCAAAAGGTACGCCCTAAGCTCAGTAGCATCAGACCCCTTATAATCGATAAAAATGTCTATCTGGTTTTTATCAACCTTATAGCTGACCTTTCCAAGAAAGTCATCGCTTTCTTCAGCAATAAGAAAGGGAGCCTCAAAAGAAAAAGCAGGAATGACCGGCATAAGCGCTATACAGGCAAGCATAAGCAATAAAAAAATTTTTCTCATAAAACTATTCCTCTGCCTTAACGAGGCACATAGCGTAAAAATCATAAACAGGAGACGAATGAGCGATCTTTATCCGTATTCCAAGGGATTCGCAAATGGAAGAAAGGAAGTATGCGGTTTTCATATTCCTTGCATAAAGCGTTCCGGGAATTCTGCCGGTCTTTCTTATATATCCAAGAAAAGAGTCGGCAAGTCCGACAGGTCCGTCATCAGGATCATACTCATCAGAATCAACTATCTCAAAAGCGCCCTCCGAATGAGAGGCGGCTATATAAATTTCCCCTCTCAAAGGTCTCTTATCATCTTCAAACGCAAAAAATGGCGATGCGAACAGGGCGGACTCAAAGACGTCATTATTTTCAAATGAGCAGCTGCCAATAAAATTCCTTACCGCATCGTCGGATTCGGGAGTAAAGACAGGATGCCTGAATATATCATTTACAGTCTCAACGCCTGAATGTAAACCGCCTTCCTCAAGTGAAAATGACGGAAGCTCAGGAAACACAGGCTTAAAAGAATATCCCCCAGACAATACAAGCGATGATGCCGACGACAATGTCCTTGCGACAAGCGCCACAGAGTCAGCATCATATTTATCGGGCATAGACGGGGACCTCAATGCCCTAAACCTTATAAATTCCGGAAAAGACTTTCTTCCGGGGAACCTTATGCCGTCTTTTCTCAAAGCAGCGGCAAAAGCATCGTCGGAAGGTATATCAGAAAATGACAGAAAAATGGCATCAATATAAAAATTGGCATCAGGCTCGCCAGTTTCCAATATAACGGCATCCCTTACGGCTTTAAGAGCTTCCTCGCTCTCACATATATACATGCATTTGAACGGAGAACGGGCAAACACGCAGTAATTCCTCTTGCCGGAAACCGGCTCAACAACCGAAATAACGGAAAAACGCTTCTGCATATTTTTCCAGAAAACAGTTTTTCTTATTTCAGAAGCAGCAAGAACAAGCTCCTTACGCATGGCATACTCAGAAATATATTCAGACATCGGCAGCTCCTTTCATCAAAAATTTTATAGAAAAAAAAATTCTACAGCATAAATTATATACCTTCAAAAATACCATACAATAAAAGCGGAAGAAATAATATTGATATAGAATATATACCAAACAATATTTAAACAGGCATATTAAAAACATGACGGAGGATGTATGCTGCAAGAATCATTTAAACAATGGAATGAAAAGACGGACAAATTCACTGAAAAAAGGCCCGAAAGAAAAAACCTTCCAGAACAAAGAGTTTACACTCCACTTGACACAGAAGGCATAAATTACGAGGAGAGCCTCGGATTTCCGGGAGAATACCCCTACACAAGGGGCGTCCAGCCGACAATGTACAGGGGCAGATTTTGGACAATGAGACAGTATGCGGGATTTGCAACTGCCGAAGAATCAAACAAAAGATACAAATATCTTCTTGAACAGGGTCAGACAGGTCTATCCTGCGCATTTGATCTGCCCACTCAGATAGGATATGATTCGGACGATCCGATATCAGAAGGAGAAGTTGGAAAGGCCGGGGTTGCAATAGACAGCCTTAGAGATATGGAAACGCTTTTTGACGGAATAGATTTATCAAAGGTATCAACGTCAATGACGATAAACGCCCCTGCGGCAGTCCTTCTTGCAATGTACATTGCAGTTGCGGAAAAACAGGGAACTCCTGCGGATAAGCTGAGCGGAACAATACAGAACGACATACTCAAGGAATATGCGGCAAGAGGAACCTATATATTCCCTCCTAAGCCATCAATGAGGCTTATAACCGACATATTCAGATTCTGCTCTAAAAATGTGCCGCTTTGGAACACCATAAGCATATCAGGATATCACATAAGGGAAGCTGGCTCTACAGCCGCACAGGAAATCGCCTTCACAATAGCGGACGGAATAGCATACGTAAAGGCGGCAATAGAAGCCGGTCTTGATGTTGATGACTTTGCAGGCAGACTCTCATTCTTCTGGAACGCCCATAACAATGTTCTTGAAGAGGCATGCAAGTTCAGGGCATCAAGGAGAATATGGGCTAAAATCATGAAGGAAAGATTCGGAGCAAAAAAGGCAAAATCCATGATGCTAAGATTCCACACTCA
>JAKSUM010000044.1 GCA_024409025.1 bacterium
CTGAAGGATGTTATTGGTCTTCAGGTCTCAAAAGAGGGCAAGATGCTTCTAAGCGAGGATGAAAAGATAAGGATTCTGACAAAGGAAGGCGCTTCCAAATATTCAAAGGTAATAAGATTCTATACGCTCAAGGAGCAGAAGGTAAAGATAAAATATGCGGGAGTCACTAAAAAGGACGGAAGCAGGAATGATATTCTGACAAGTCCTGAAGGCGTTTCCGCCAAGCCTTTCGAGCCTCTGAAAAACAGCGGGCTTTATCAGGATCTCAGAGCTGTCGTTATTGATTTTGGAGCTGTAGAGCCCGGAGACATTATAGAGTACGGGATTGATATAACGGATCAGCTTCCATATCCCGGCGGAGCCTTCTGGATGACGTCAATGGCTCAGGACACGGGCTTCATGAAGGATTCTTCCGCTTTTGTCACATATCCTAAGGACAGGGATGTTGCCTATGGGGCTGTCCATTCCGAAGACAAGGTCAATATAAAAAAGAAGACATCGTCGGACATGAGCACTCTTACATATGCGGCAAGGAACGTTAAGCCGGCTAAGGAGGAAATAGCCTCTTATCCGCTTTCATCAACTCTTCCCAAAATTCTTTTTACAAGCCTTAGGGACTGGAATTCGCTTGCGGCCATGATTGACGAGCTTGTAAAGGATAAGCTTGAGCTTTCTGCCGATATGAAGAAGGATCTCGGTGTTATAGAGTCCCAGTCGTTAAAAAAGGATATTCCAGAGAAAATTTATTCACTTCTTAAAAGGACGAAGAACGTTATCCCTTCAGGACTTGGTCTTGGAGGATATAGATTCCACAAGGTGTCCGACATATATGCCCAGAAGTCAATAACGGCTTCTGATTCCGCCCTTCTGCTTTATGCTATGCTGAAGCATGAGGGTATTGACGCAAGGCTTGCCCTTATTCCCTCTATAGGCGCCGGAACGGTTGATAAGTCCATTCCTTCTCCCCAGCAGTTTGATCTTCTTGCTGTTGCCATTAAGGGAGACGGCGGTTATATATGGCTTGATCCCAGCTTTAAGAATCCTAATTTTGGAGGTCTTCCCTCTGATGAGCAGGGATGCGAGGCATTCGTTCTTGACGGAATCTCAGGAACATTTGCCATGACCCCTGTAGAGCCCTTTAAGGCTAACAGGGAGGAAGTTGTCTCTGAAGTTTTCCTTCTTAAGGACGGAAGCGGGGACGCCGTCATTAATCTGGACTTCTATGGCGCCAATGCAAGAACATGGAACGAGCTTTACGACGGCCTCAATGAACAGCAGCGGCAGAATCTCTTCAGGGTTGTCGCTTCCCGCACTGCCCCTAATGCAAATGTCATAAATTCGTCGCTGTCAGTCTCTAAAGGCGATGACAGTCCGTTTTCCGTATTTATACGGTTCTATACTTTTGGAATGCTTAAAAAGACTGCTGACGGAAAATTTGACTGTCCTCTTCCCCTTCTCAAGGGCGGCGATTTCAGAAAAATAATATCAGAGGATCTCAGCTTGAGGACTGCTCCGGTATTTGTCGGAAACCTCTGTCAGGAGGACAGGAGATTCAGGATAGTAATTCCTGAAGGAACTGATATATTCTCCATGCCTGAAAGCCGCATGGTTGAAAATAATGTCGGATCTTTCCAGGTTGTCTGCGAAAGGACTGCAAACGGCATTTATTATGCAAGCAGGATGATCCTCAAAAAGAGCAAGGTTGAGAAAGATGAGTTCAATCAGCTTGAGGAGCTTCTGAAGGAAGCTGATAAGGCAAGAAACGAAAGAATTCTTATGACGGGGTTTGACGTTAAATAATGGAAAATGCGCTTCTGCGCGCTTTCTGCAAGATAAACCTATCCTTAAAATTAGGCAGGAGGCGGTCTGACGGTTATCATGAGATTGATACCGTTATGCAGACTGTCTCCCTGCATGATGAAATAATATTCCGCCCGACTGACGGCCCTTCCAAGATGGATATATCAGGGCTTTCGGGCGGAATTTCAGTTTCTTCGGATAATCTTGTGATGAGGGCGCTTGAAAAAATAAAATCCGTATGCGGCATAGAGCGCTGCTTTAATATATCTCTTATTAAAAAGACTCCTTCTGCTGCCGGACTTGGAGGCGGATCTTCCGATGCCGCATCTGTTATATGCCTTTTCGGAAGAATGGCGGGATTGGAGGATTGCGAGCTCTCTCAGATATCTGCAGGTCTTGGAAGCGACATTCCCTTCTTCTGTTTCGGAGGAAGGTGCAGGTGCTCTGGAAGGGGAGAGGATGTCGAGCCTTTGGAGGACATAACCGAAAAGACGGTTCTGATTTTAATGCCTGATTTTGGAATATCAACGGCTGAAGCTTACAGCCTTTGGGATCGCTTTATTGAAAATAATCCCGATTACTTCCACAAAGGAGGAAATGATTTTGAAAAAGCGATATTTCCTTCATATCCTTTTCTTCCTAAAATAAAGGACAGGCTTTTCGAGCTCGGGGCGTCGTATGCTTCTATGAGCGGAAGCGGTTCTGCAATGTTCGGGATTTTTGATTCTGACAGTCTTTTTGAAAGGGCATGCTCTGACGTGTTTCTTAATTCCTCAGGAAATATTTTTAAGGCTGTAACTATAGGAAGGAAAAGATTTCTTGAAGAGGGCGTAAGCCTTTGCTCTTTCAGACCGTTGTGATCCGGATCACTTTTTTTTATCCCTCTGTTCTGCTATAATATTGGCGGATACAGGGGGATTTTTTATGATTGAATCTGTTTATATAAAGGATTTTATTCTTTTTGACGAGCTGAAAGTTGAATTCGGGAGAGGTCTTAATGTTTTTACAGGTGAGACCGGCGCTGGAAAAAGCATTATAATAAGCGCCATTGACACCGCACTTGGCGCAAAGGCCGGAAAAGATCTTATTAAAAGCGGGAGAAGGAAGGCTTTTATAGAGGCATCCTTCCGAATATCAGGATCATCTCTTGATTCCATGCTTGAGGAGCATGGAATAGACATGTTTGACGGAGAGCTTATATTTTCGAGGGAGATAACATCATCCTCTTCAAGATGCAGGATAAACCGGACGCTTGTGCCTCTAGATACCGTTAGGACAATAAGGGCGGCTCTTGTCGATATACATTCACAGCACCAGACTTATTCCTATATGTCCCCGTCATGCCATCTCTCCCTGCTGGACGGTTTTGGGGACGACTCTCATAGAAAGCTGATTGATGAATATCGCATTCAGTATGCAGAATATCGTGCTGTTTCAAAAAAGATAGCCCTTATCACATCAAGAATGGCTGACAGCGAGAGAAGAAGGGACTTTCTTGCATATCAGATAGGGGAGATAGAGTCTGCCCGCATTGAATCACAGAACGAGGATTCTGAGATCGAGGATGAGCTTAAGATCCTCCTCAATGCGGAAAAGCTTGGAGATTTAGCTCTTGAATCATATAATGCTTTGGAAAATGACGAATCCGGAGCTCTTGCAGCCATAGGAAGGGCTTCATCTGCCCTGTCAAAGATTTTATCTCTGGATTCATCCGTATCTCAGGCGGCGGAAATGCTTGATTCTGCCGCTGAAGCGGCTCGTGATGCGGCTATTCTTATGAGGCGTTACTGTGAAAATATAGAAAAGAATCCACATAGGATAAAGGCTCTTCAGGACAGGGCGGAGATCCTCAGCGATCTTAAGAGAAAATACGGGAGAACCCTTTCTGATGTTATAGCCTCTCTTGAATCCTTCCGTGAGGAGCTTGAATCCATAGATGCTGCTGAAGTCGATCTCGAATCTTTAAGAAAAAAGCTCTCTGATACGGAGAAGAAAATGGCATTATGCGCTTCTTCCCTGTCTGAGAGCAGAAAAGCCCTTGCTGTTTCTGTTTCATCTCTGATAACGGAAAAGCTTAGGCTGCTTGAGCTTCCAAAGGCTGAATTTTTTGTCTCTTTGGATGACTGCGGGTTTTATTCCGAAGGAAGGGAAAAGGCTGAATTTCTTGTTTCTGTCAATGTTTCGGAGCCTTTAAGGCCCATGGCAAAGACTGCCTCCGGAGGAGAAATTTCAAGAATAATGCTTGCTCTAAAGGCTGTTTTTGCTGATTCCGATATAATTGATACCGTAATTTTTGACGAGATTGATACCGGAATATCAGGAAAGGCATCGGCATCTGTTGCCCGAGAGCTTCTCAGCCTTTCGGAAAAACATCAGGTTCTTGCTGTAACTCATCAGGGCGTAATCGCCGCAAAGTCTTCAAAATACTTCTTTGTTGAGAAGGTGCAGGGGGATGAGACGTCTGTAACTGTAAGGGAGCTTGAAGGCGAAGAGAAGCTTAAGGCTCTTGCCGCCATGGTATTCGGCAAGGTTAATGAGGACTCTGTTAATTCGGCAAGATTTCTTCTTTAGAATTCCGTATGTGGCTCGGCAACATGTCTTTTGGGCATTTTACGCTCTCTCTTCGGCAGTGAACAGAGTCTCATGTCTGCTTATTATGGCTTTTCTTGCCTCCATCATCTCGTCTCTTAGAGCGGCTGCTTTCTCAAATTCAAGTTTTTTTGCAGCCTCCCTCATCTTTTTCTCGAGAGAGTCCGCTATATTTTTAAGCTCTGATAAGGACATCGAGGAGAATCCGGCATCCGCTGCCTTTTCCTCCTGTGAAAAGTCGCCAAGTATATCCTTTACGGCTTTTTTTACGGTTTCTGGGACAATGCCATGAATCCTGTTGTATTCAAGCTGTATTTTTCTTCGCCTGTTTGTCTCGCTTATTGCCCTCTGCATGGAATCCGTTATATCGTCCGCATACATTATTACCGAGCCTGAAATGTTCCTTGCTGCCCTGCCGATTGTCTGTATAAGGGACGTTTCGGATCTTAGGAAGCCCTCCTTGTCGGCATCTAATATTGCGACAAGTGACACCTCCGGAAGATCCAGGCCTTCTCTGAGCAGATTGACGCCTACAAGGCAGTCAAATTTTCCGGCTCTTAAATCATGAAGTATTTTAATCCTGTCTGACGTATGGACTCCGGAATGGAGCCAATTGGTCCTGACTCCCTTTTCCTCAAGATATGACGACAGATCTTCTGCCATTTTCTTTGTAAGAGCCGTTACAAGGATTCTTTCGTTCCTTGCAGCTCTTGCTTCAGCCTCTTTTATCAGATCCTCTATGCAGTTTTCTGTTTTTCTGACTATTATTTCTGGATCAGGCAGTCCGGTAGGCCTCAGGATCTGTTCTGCCATAACAGTGCTCTTCTGCTTTTCGTAATCGGATGGGGTTGCAGAGACAAATACGGTACTCCTTGCCTTCATCTCGAATTCCTCTATGCTCAGAGGCCTGTTGTCGTATGCCGACGGAAGTCTGAATCCATATGACACAAGGCTTTCCTTTCGGGCATGATCGCCCCTGAGCATGGCTTTGAGCTGTGGGACCGTTACATGTGATTCGTCTATCAGTATTATGAAGTCGTCTGGAAAATAGTCGAGCAGAGTATATGGGGCTTCGCCCTCTTCTCTGCCTGTCAGATGTCTTGAATAGTTTTCAATGCCCCTGCAGAATCCTGTTTCCTTCAGCATGACAAGATCGTTGAGAGTCCTTTCCTTTATTCTCTCCGCCTCCAGAAGCCTTCCCGATGATTCAAAAAATGATATCCTTTCATCAAGCTCCTTCTTTATGGATATTATCGCCCTGTCTATTTTTTCCTGAGGAACTGCAAAATGTTTTGCTGGCCATAGGACTGCTGATTTCAGCGATTCGATCGGCATGCCCGTCACATGATCATAACGCTTTATTGACTCTATCTCGTCGCCCCAGAATGTAATTCTAAGAGGTTCCTCCGCATCTGCAGGATATACCTCGAGGTTTTCTCCTTTGAACCGGAACTGCCCTCTTTCAGGTATGAGGCTGTTTGACGAATACTGCATCTGTACAAGGCTTCTCTGAAGGCTTTCCCTCCTGATTTCCCTGCCTGTTTCCAATGTTACGGATGATGCCGTATAATCCTCTGGCGCTCCCAGTCCGTAGATGCAGGAGACGCTTGCTGTTATTATAACGTCCCGCCTTTCCAGAAGAGCCTGTGTTGCCTTATGCCTCAGCCTGTCTATCTCGGGGTTTATGGCGCAGTCCTTCTCTATGTAGGTGTCTGATGAGGACATATAAGCCTCAGGCCTGTAATAGTCGTAATAGCTTACAAAATACTCCACCGCATTTTCGGGAAAGAAGTCCCTGAATTCTGACGTAAGCTGGGCGGCAAGGGTCTTATTATGGGATATTACAAGGGCAGGGCGTCCAAGACCGGCTATTATCTGAGCCATTGTGAATGTCTTTCCCGATCCGGTTATGCCCATAAGCGTCTGGCATGGGTTGCCTGCCTTTATTGAGTCTATGATTGCTTTCGCCGCTTTTTCCTGCTCGTTGGATATGGGGAAGGGTGAATGCAGTCTGGATTCCTTCATAATTCCTCCGCCTCGAATTCCGCTTCCGCTTTTATTTCAAAAAGCCTTGGCCATGGCAGATCGAACAGAAATGATGCTGACTTTATGTCAATTGTCTTTCCTGATGACATTTTATGATGACCCTTGAAGAAGCTGCTAAAAATTTTGTCTGCCTTTTCCCTCAGCTTTAAGGATATTGACATTGCCGTTTCCGCCCTGTCAAGTTCGCTCATGTTAAGGACAGATAGGCCTTTTGCAAGCCTTTTCAGTTTTAATGATGCCCTTAGCGAGCTCTCGTATTCACAGTCGTCAAGTATTCTTTCCATTATAAATTCGGCATGCTTTGCCGGATTGAACCGCCCTGTTTTTTCGGATATGTATTTAAGGGCTGCACGCGCTACTGCAGTTCCTGCCGTATTTACTGAGGTGTTCCATCCTGCATATGCCGGAACCAGCACGGGATCGGCGTGCTCAAGAAGCTCATTCCTGACAGCTATTTCCGAGCCGTTTGCGTATGCAAGATCCGCCAGAGCCGCGTATCCGCCTTTTTTTATTTCATCGGAACGGGCTTTAATGAATTTTTTCTTTGATGAGGGCACTGATATATGCTGCAGCTCTGTTTCCTTCTGTCTGGAGTCAGGAGCGTTGCAGAATATTTTTATGTCCCCGTCATTATCTTTTATTTCAAATCCTGCAGCTCTTACGGACTCTTCGATAACCTCCCTTACTGTTTTCTGCTCATAGATGGTTTTGGCCTCAGAGCCTTTTTTGCTTGAATACTCGATTGAGAATGTAGGACTTATCCCTGTCTCCTTTGAGGCAAGATATGCGATCATTGTCATCGGAAGCTCATCAGTCCCTCTGCAGACTGATGCGTCTTTTTCGCCGTTAAGCATCTGTTCGAGCTTTTGTGCCTCATGTATGTTGGGTCCCATGCATACGACGTCATCAAGTCCTATTGCCAGCATGTCTATTATTCCCTGTTTTTTCCATCTGCATACCGCTTCGTTGATTGATGCGTTCCTTTTTCTGAGCTCAAGATATTTTGGCAGTATTCCCTCAAGACCTGCTCTTGAATTTTCTATTGCAAGCCTGTCTGCAAATTCCCTGTCCGTCAGTTTTTTCTGCGGGAAGAGGGACTCAATCGCTTTTTTGAAGCTTCCTGATATTGCAATGTCGGTGCTGTTCAGGAATGTCGGGAAGGTTCTCATGATAACGCTGAAGAGCGCTGCTTTCCGGCATGGCTTAGATGAAAGGAATTCTTTTAGGCTTTCAGTCCTTTGTGTAATTTTGCTGCCGTCCTGATTTGCGGATCTTGAGGCTATAAGCCCTCCGTATATCATCATGTCTGCCGAAATAAGCAGGACTGAGTCCTTTGATGCTGTTTTTTTCAGCCATTGCAGTATTTCTTCGGGTCTTCCGGGTTCCGTGAAGCGTCCCAGCAGCTCTTCCGGAGGCATTGAAACAGAAAAGCCCGCCATTTCTGCAAGCTTCTTTGGAAACTGCATTACGCATGGCCTGTTGTCAATAGGAACTATAATTATTTTCATGGTATTTAGCCGTCAGCTCTCAGCGATCAAGCCTGTCGATGGCATTTCTGAATGCCTCTGTCGTACGCAGGACGGTTTCCAGATCCTTTTCCGTAACCACAGCGCCTATGGCTATGCCCGATGCTCCGGCTCTGCGCAGCCATTCAACCTGACATGGCCTTATCTTTCTCTGGGTTGGTATGAATACCGGTATTGAGAGCTGGCTTATGAGATGCCTGTAAAATGCAATGTCCTTAAGTGTCAGCGGAGTCCTGTATTCATCCGGAGGAACTATTGATGCTTCAATGACGTCTGCTCCAAGCTCTTCAAGGATTTTTGCCCTG
>JAKSUM010000045.1 GCA_024409025.1 bacterium
ACTTACAATATCTCGATGTGTTTGAGTATATTTGAACACATTTTGAGTAGCAGGACGTATGACAAAGCTTATAAACAGGATTCTCTGCTCTATCGGAGCCGTGATGCTTGCCATCACGCTTATCGGATGTGGCGGCGGAGGAGAATAATTTCCAGTCATGAATCCGGAGCCCTGAGCGGCTTCGGATTTTTTTTTATTTTTTTAAAAAAAGCCCTTGACAAATCATTTCTTTTGATGTATTATAACACCACGCTAAGACACCAGCGTAAAACACATAGGATGCGGGGATAGCTCAGTTGGTAGAGCGCTAGCCTTCCAAGCTGGATGTTGCGGGTTCGAGCCCCGTTCCCCGCTCCACCACATACGACATTATCTGGAGATATGGGACTTTGCGACTGTGTCTGATGCTGGGGTAGCTCAGTAGGTAGAGCACATCCTTGGTAAGGATGAGGTCGACGGTTCAATCCCGTTCCCCAGCTTTTTTAATTTCATACGATATGCGCTTGTAGATCAACGGATAGAGCGGTGGACTCCTAAGCCAAGGGTTGGAGGTTCGATTCCTCTCAAGCGCGTTTTTTTATGCCAAAAACAGGCAAAAAATAATCCGGGAGAAAAATCTTCCGGATTATATATTATTCAAAATATTCTCTTGATTCTCTTGCTTTTTTTTTTAGATTGCTATATAATTGAAATGTTCAAGTCTGTTTAGAACGAATACAGCGAAAACGGAGCCGTTTCTGTTTTTTGACTGTTATTATTTTATGGAGGATTCAAATGGCAAAACAGAAATTTGAAAGAACAAAACCCCATGTGAACATCGGCACGATCGGACACGTCGATCATGGCAAAACGACTCTTACGGCAGCTATAACAATGACCCTCGCAAAGAAGGGACTTGCAAAGGCTCTCGACGTTGATAATATTGATAACGCTCCTGAAGAAAAGGAGAGAGGTATAACGATCGCTATCTGCCACGCAGAGTACGAGACCGAATCCAGACACTATGCTCACGTAGACTGCCCTGGACACGCCGATTACATCAAGAACATGATCACCGGCGCAGCTCAGATGGACGGAGCCATCCTCGTAGTATCAGCCGCTGACGGCCCGATGCCCCAGACCCGCGAGCATATCCTTCTTGCCCGCCAGGTAAACGTTCCTTACATCGTCGTATTCCTCAACAAGTGCGACATGGTTGACGACCCCGAGCTTATCGACCTCGTAGAGCTCGAAGTCAGAGAGCTCCTCAGCTCCTATGACTTCCCCGGCGATGATATTCCGATCATCAGAGGTTCAGCTCTCCAGGTAGTCGAAGGCAACTCCGATCCTAAGTGGGAACAGGCTATACTCGATCTTTGCGACGCTGTAGACTCATACATTCCCCTTCCGGAAAGACCCGTTGACAAACCCTTCCTTATGCCTGTTGAAGACGTATTCACAATCACCGGCAGAGGCACAGTTGCCACTGGTAGAGTTGAGAGAGGCCTCATAAAGGTCGGCGAAGAAGTCGAGCTCGTAGGATTCATAGAGAAGCCCAGAAAACTCGTCGTAACCGGCGTTGAAATGTTCAGAAAGATCCTCGACGAAGGCCGCGCTGGCGACAACGTTGGACTCCTTCTCCGTGGTATTGACAGAAAAGACATCGAAAGAGGTCAGGTTCTCGCAAAAGTCGGATCAATCAAGGCCCACACCAAGTTCAAAGCTGAAGTATACGTTCTCTCCAAAGAAGAAGGCGGACGTCATACTCCTTTCTTCAATGGCTACAGACCTCAGTTCTACTTCAGAACAACCGACATCACCGGTTCAATCAAGCTTCCTGAAGGCGTAGAGATGATCATGCCTGGCGACAACGTGACCATGGCTGTCGAGCTCATCACTCCTATGGCTCTCGAGAAGAACCTCAGATTTGCTATCCGTGAAGGCGGCAGAACTGTAGGCGCCGGCGTCGTTTCCGAAATCGAAGAGTAATTTTCTGTAATCAAGCTTAGCATGTCCCGAAGTCTGTAATGCCTTCGGGATTTGCATGATCAGAAAAAATATTCAGGCTCCTTTTTTGGGAGCCTTCATTAGATCCTTGAACGATAAAAGGCTGGCCATATGCTTGCCCTGCAGGACAGGGGGTATATAGCCGTCAAATTGATAAAATTCATAGTCAATTGTATTACAATTGCAGGTGAAGAACCCGCCAAACCGGTACGCTTCAGGAGATTTCAGTCTCTGTGAAGCAGATTCGGAGCGGTTTACAAAGGATATTCGCCACAGCGCGTTTCACACTCTAATTCAGACAGTGAGGATTTAAATTATGGCCAAAAAGGAAAACCGCATCACTATCTCCTTGGCCTGCGGAGATTGCAAAAGAAAGAATTATTCAACCAGAAAGAACAGGCAGAATGATCCTGATCGCATCTCGATCAACAAATACTGCCCCTTCTGCAAAAAGCATACAGCTCATAAGGAATCCAAATAGTAGCCCGATAGGATATATGGCAGGCGGCTCAAGGCATATTCTTACTTTTGGAATATTGCACTTTTCTTGATATCCGCTTTCTATTTGTTGAAAGGTTGTTGAAACTTTGGAAGACAAAGAATTAAAGAAGAAAAACAAGGCCGACAAACCTGAAAAGAGCTTAAAGAAGGACAAAAAGCTTTCAGTCGCTTCCGAAAAGACGGTTTCTAAAAATGCTCCTTCAAAATTTAATTTTGAAGAAACCAAGGAGAAGTTTAGAATTTGGTTTAAAGGCATACAGGCTGAATTAAAGAAGATTATATGGCCTACTAAGGACCAGCTTATCGCTTACACGGTTGTCGTGCTTGTGACGCTGGTTACAACAGCCATATTTCTTTATGTTCTTGGTCATGCATGCTCTGTGCTTTTCGGACCGTTGGGGCTTGGCATAGCCTGATCGGATTTTAAGGGATATTAATTATGGCTGATAATGAAGATTTAATGGGCAAGCCTTTTGAAAATGCCGAACCAGCTGCAGAAAGCGGCAATAATGATGAGCAGGCAAAGCCTGCTAAGAGATGGTACGTTGTGCATACCTATTCCGGTTACGAGAAGAAGGTAAGGGACAGCCTCATCAGAAGAATTGACTCTATGAACATGAGGGAGAAGATATTTGAAGTATTGGTCCCCGTGGAAACAGAGATAGAATTCAAAAACGGCAAGAAGAAGGAAGTCGAAAAAAAGCTTTATCCGGGATATGTGCTTGTTGAGATGATCATGGCCGATGATTCCTGGTATGTAGTAAGGAACACTTCCGGAGTAACCGGTTTCGTCGGTCCGTCAGGAGTAGACGCCAAGCCTGTTCCGCTTCCGGAAGATGAAGTAAAATTCATCCGTTCTCAGATGGGTCTTGAAGCTCCTTCAAGAGTAAGCCTCGATATAGAGGTAGGCCAGTCCGTCAACGTAATAAAAGGACCCTTTGAAGGATTCAAGGGCGTTGTTGATGAAGTTAGCATAGAAAGAGAAAAAATAAAAGCCCTTCTTACCATATTCGGAAGAGAAACTTCCGTTGAGTTGGATTTCAACCAGGTTGAGAAGGAATAATTGAGGTGTAATTATGGCAAAGAAAGTCAAGGCTGTAGTAAAACTCCAGTGCCCAGCAGGAAAGGCCAATCCGGCTCCTCCGGTAGGACCTGCTCTTGGACAGCATGGCGTTAACATAATGGAATTCGTAAAGCAGTACAATGCCAGAACTGCCAACCAGATTGGAATGGTAATACCTGCTGAGATCACCATTTATGAAGACAGAACATTCACATTCATAACAAAGACTCCTCCGGCATCCGCCCTCCTTATAAAGGCCGCCGGAATTGAAAAAGGCTCAGGCAAGCCTAACACCAATAAGGTTGCAAAGATTACCAGAGCTCAGGTCGAAGAGATCGCCAAGATCAAGATGCCCGACATCAATGCAAATGACATTGACGCTGCCATCAACATCATTGCTGGAACAGCAAGAAGCATGGGAATCGTAGTCGAGTAATTTTCGAATTTTATAAAAAATATTTTTATCCGGAATAGAGTCCGGAGACAGTGGGAGAGGCTTAAGCCTCGCTTTACCACAGGAGGTTTTTTATGTCAAGAAAGACAAAAAGAATAGCCGAGATCCTCAAAGGATACGATAAGCTTACATATTATTCAGTTCCTGAAGCAATAGATCTCGTTCTTAAGAACGCTTCAGCTAAGTTCAATGAGACAATCGAGCTCCATATATATCTTGGAATCGACCCCAGAAAGAGCGATCAGAACGTAAGAGGAACAGTCGTTCTTCCTCACGGCACCGGCAAAGACGTAAAGATTATTGCTTTCGTTAAAGCTGACAAGGAAAAAGAAGCCCTCGAAGCCGGAGCTGAAATCGCCGGAGCCGAAGATCTTATTGCCAAGGTCAAGGACGGATTCACAGGATTTGATATCTGCGTTGCAACCCCTGACATGATGGGAATGCTCGGTAAAGGCCTCGGAAAAGTTCTCGGTCCCAAAATGCCTAACCCTAAGGCCGGAACCGTAACAAAGGAAATCGGAAAGACCGTTAAGGAACTCAAGCTCGGAAAGGTCCAGTACAGAGGCGACAAGCAGGGAACCCTGCATTCAGCCATAGGCAAAAAGGAATTCGGAGCCCAGAAGCTTGCTGAGAACCTTGCAGTTCTCCTCGATGCCGTAATAAAGGCAAAACCCGCAACAGCAAAGGGCACCTACCTCAAGAGCGTCACTCTTACCTCCACAATGGGACCCAGCGTAAGAATAGATCCTCTCAAGGTTCCTGCTTTCCTTCAGAATAAATAATTGAACATGACTTTTAGAGCCAGACTGAGATAGGCTGGTTTTGAACGGGACTGTGTCTTTCTGATGCAGTCCCGTTTTTGTTTGTATTTAAGGTGCTGATTATGAGCGATTCCAAGAAAAATGGCAATTCGGGAGAATTTATATGTCTGGCGGCTGTTATTGCAGCCGCATTGGCCCTATATGCCCAGACGCTTCAGTTTGAATTTGTATATGACGATATAGATTATATTCTTAAAAATTCTTATATCAACGGGAGCTCATTCACGTCTCCTGCAGACGCATTTATTCCGGGAGCTGTCAGAGGTGACATATATATTCCTTTTACCGTGCTTTTGTGGACATCGCTGTTTTCCATTTTCGGGAAAAACGCTGCCGCTTTCCATATGGTGTCAGTATTGTCCTATCTTCTCTCCATTATTTCCCTATGGTCTTTTCTTGGCCGTATTTCAAAGGGCCGAATGTTTAAATTTGTCTCTGTGCTTCTCTTTGCCCTTCATCCTATCCATACAGAATGCGTTGCATGGATATCCGCATTAGGCTACAGCCTTTCCGCCGCCTGCTGCTTTATGTCGCTTCGGTTTTTTGCGGATTATATTGATGCCGATGGCCACCCTTTAGGAATTTTATTTTCTTCGCTTCTCTTCTGTATTTCATCGATGATGTTTCAGCCTGCCGGAGCTGTTGTCCCTATGCTTATGGTCGCCTACGCCATATCTCTTAGAAGGGAGCGTCTTTGGAAAGGCCTTGCCGCGTCTTTTCTGCCGTTTGTTTCATCAGCCTGCTTCTGCATACTGTTTTATATGACAGTGAAGTCAAGCGAGAGATTTTCCTCGCAGGTATTTATTTCCGCTTACGACAAGCTTGAGACCGCAGGACATTCGCTTCTGAATCTTATCTGGCCTTCGGAGCTGACGCCTGTCTATCCAGCTCCATGCAATGCCGTATATATATTGGCTTTGTTTGCGATTGCCGGATTATGCGTATATGCCGCCTATGCAGACAAGAGCCGCCTTGCCGCCTTCCTTTCGATTTCTCTTGCCTGCAGCTATCTGCCTTACTCGAATCTCCTTTATAATATCCATTCATTTATGAATGACAGATATATGATGCTTCCGTCTTTTGCCTCATGCGCCCTGATTGCATTTGCATCTGAAAGGATTTACGATAAGTTTAAGGAAAAATTGCCTGTTGCGGCAATTGCGCCTGCTGTCGCTGCAGCCCTGATCTGTCTTTGCATGTCAGTTTGCTATATTCCCGTCTGGCGGAATGAGCTTACGCTTTGGAGCTATGCCTACAGCAGAAATCCTTCTTCGGAAATAACTGCTGGCAATCTGTCATTTATACTCTTTGCTCTTGACGAAAAGGAGGCTCTTTTGAAAATGGCAGAGGGCATGAATCATTCTCCGGCTGTAAATCATATAAAGCTGAAAATCCTAAACGAGTGCGCTCCCGCCTCTGAGGCGGTAAGGTTTGCTGAGAATGCCGGAGATGATACCCCGCTGTTCCGCATATACAGATCCTGCTCCTATATGAAGGCCGGACTGCCTGCCAAGGCGCTCAGGGAAATCGACGACCTTGAAAGGAATCCCGGAAAAGAGGCTATGCGTAACGGCCGTAATGGCGCAACTGTTATTGACGAGTATAATAAGGCCTCATTAAAGGCTTACTATTTGAACGGGATTGCCGATAAGGCATTGCTCTCTGCTCCTGATGCCCTTGGCGGAATATATGAAGTGGCTGGAAGGCCTGACATGTACACCTCTGCAGAGGGGCTTCGCGCTGTTTCCGGCGATTTGAAAAGATCTTTGGCTTCAATGGATTCCTATGATCCCATGCATCCTGCCTCTATAGTGCTCCATACGGTTTCGCTGATAATGCTTAGGGGAAATGGCTCGTCGGATATATTAAGGAAGGATGCGTTATGGCTTAGTAAGGCAGGCGAGGAAATTAAGAAGGGCAGAAAAATGGAGGCCCTGTCAATATTGAAAAAAATAACAGATTCCGATCCCTTCTGCTGTCCAGCTCTTATTCAGGCCGGAAGGATCTGTCTTTCCGAGGGAATGCGGCTTGAGGCTGAGGAGTTTTTCAACAAGGCATCTGAGACCGATCCCTCTTTTAAGGCCAGATGATGAGCCATTTATAATTGATGTGCTGAAAGGCAAAAACGCATATAAGGGGAATTATATATTTATCAGTATTTTACGGAGGATTCAAATGGCACATAAAAGCATGAAGGGAATACCTTCCATGATTGAGATTATGATTCTGAAGCTCAGCACTATGCAGATAACGCAGGATGAATTTTTTGATTTTCTGAAGTCCGAGCAGGCAAGACTGAAAGGTGTAATCGAGACCGTGAATGGGGTTGTCGAGTCTAAGGATGCCCCTCCGGAGGCAAAGGAAGCCGTGGCTTCGGAAGTATCCACCGGCATAATGGGTCTTGAATTTCTGATCGATGCTGCAAAGTATCTTGAGCAGTACAGGGACATTCCGTCTAAAAGTATCCTTGAGACCGGAATGATTATGGCCAAAAGAGGGCAGGAGCTTCTCAATATAGCTATGGAAAAGACATTGAACGGAGCAGAGGAAACGTTTGACAATTTTAAGGCTATAAGCTCGGCATCACCTGAGGACAGCATGTTCTCTGCAGGCATGTTCGGCGGCGGAATGATATCCAGATATTAGGCAATGAATTCGGAATCTCTTCAAATTCTTAAATCTAGGCTTGAAAAGGGGGAGGAGGTCTCTGTATCGGGACTGACACCTTCTTCAAAGCCTTATTTCCTTTTTCTTCTTCAGAGGATAACCTCTAAAAGCATTATTTTTATTTCGCCTGACAGCTTTGCCTCCGAGGGCGTATGCGATGCCTTTTCCGTATTTTCGGATGTTCCGAGGCTTCATATTGATTTGAAAGGTGCCGGAGCTGAGGAGAGCTCAGCGTCTCTTCTGTCTTTGCCTCCTGTATGCGCGGCATTCAGCGATATATCCTCAGCCTTTGAAAAGCTTCAGGATCCGTCGGAAGGGAGCAGAAGCTCCATACTGCTAAAACGGGGCATGCGGATTAATATGGAGCATCTTGCCGGAATGCTTTCCGACGGCGGATTCCGTAAGACCGGCACTGCCGAAAACAGAAAGGAATTTTCCGTAAGGGGAGGGATATTCGACATATTCCCTCCGGCAGGAGAGCCTGTCAGAATTGAGTTCTTCGGCGATGAGATAGATTCTCTAAGGGTATTCGATCCGGAAACACAGAGAAGCAGGGAGGAAATAGGCTCGGCATCCGTATATACAGGAGCATCCGGCCTTGGATCTTCGTCCATATTTGACTATTTTTCCCCTGAATCCTCGATAGCTGTTTTTGATGAGATGCCTCTTCTCAGACTTGGAATTATTGAAAGCGGCGCATGGGGCGTTT
>JAKSUM010000046.1 GCA_024409025.1 bacterium
AACGGAAAAGAATAAAAAAGGCGAAATGGAGGTCAGAACATTTGATGATCTCACATGTACAGACAAAATACTGCTTTTTGAAAGAGGAGAAGAATAATTGAAAAGCCGTGCCGCGATAATATATCTGACAGTCATCGCCTTGGTCTTTGCCATAATTCAGGCTGATTTTATGCCGGCATTTTACTTTTACGGAACCGGTCCGGATTTTCTTCTGCTTCTTTGCGTATGCACAGGCTTCTGCACGGAAGGAGGATTCGGCCATGCCGCAGCATTGGCAGCGGCAGCCGGAATAATCGCAGGCGCATTCTCCTCTATATCGCCAGCCTATTTCATAATTCTTTTTGAGACATGCGCCCTGCTCTCATACAGATTGGGCAAAAAGCGCGTATCAAAGACGGCTATGCTTCTTCTGTCAGGGGCATCGGCATCTGCAATATCGGCTCTATTCTCATTCTTATTTCTGTACGCATCAGGAGATCCCCAATCAGCCAATGAAGCCCTAAGGATGATAGTGCCTTATACCGTCTGCAACATGCTGTTCATATGGCCTATCCATATGATACCGAGGTCATTCGCAGGCCGCAAGAGCCTATCATAAAACAAAAAAATGCATAAAGAAAAAATACCGCATCTTTACATAATGCTTACAGTCTGCTTTATGATTCTTGCCGGAAGGCTTTGGCTTCTTCAGTTCGCAGAGCTGGAAAAATATTCAAAACTGGCAGACGACAATACAATCAGAGAGATTCCGATGCAGGCTGAAAGAGGCCAGATAATATCAGGAGACGGGGAAATACTTGCAAGGAACGCAATATATTTCAAGCTCAGTCTTCTTAGCATAGAAATAGAGCATTCTGCAGACGTTATAGACAAAATTTCGGAAATCATACAGCTGACAGACAAAGACAGGAAAAGGATAAAGGATAAGATAAGCGAAAATCCTCTTGATCCTGTTCCCGTAAAGGATATGCTTGATTACGGGACATTCTGCAGGCTGGCTGAAATAAAATCAGACTATCCGGGAATCATGCTCGAAGCCCAACCTGTCCGAGAGTATCCTTTTGGAGAATCGTCGTGTCACATGATAGGATATGACGGTCCTGTAACGGAAGAGGAGATAAAGCTCTCGGGAAAAGAATACTCAACCGGAGATTTTACAGGCAAAGACGGTCTTGAAAAAAGCTATGACAAGCAGCTTAGAGGCAAAAAAGGAGCGGCAAGAGTCAGGGTAAATGCAGCAGGGCATCTTATGGATCTTGCCGGCACCTCATATCCCGTGCAGGGAGCGTCAATATACACGACAATAGACACAAGGATACAGAAAGCTGCCGAGAGCGCCATAAAGGATGCCGCCGAAGAGATTGAAAGAATCAATGGCGAGAAAACCGGAGCAGCAGCCGTCGTGATAAATGCCCAAACAGGCGCGGTTCTGGCAATGGCAAGCTATCCGGCATATGATCCGAATAAATTTGCAAGAGGAATTTCCCAAAAGGATTATGACAGCATAATTGAAAATCCGGCAAATCCTCTTCTAAACCGCCCTATACATGGCGCATACCCATGTGCGTCTACCTTCAAAATCATCACGTCAGCAGCGGCCATGCAGGAAGGCATAATAACGGAAAACGACTATTTCTATTGCGGAGGAGCATACGATCTGCAGGGACACATATTCAACTGCTTCAACAAGGCCGGACATGGAGGCATCTCATTTTATGAAGCGATAGCCCATTCCTGCGACGTTGTCTTTTACAGGATTGCCGTAAAATTCCCCATAAAAAAATTTTTAAAATACATATCGGCATTCGGAATAGGCAGCCGGACCGGAATAGACCTTCCGAGCGAAAACAGGGGGAATCTGCCCAGTGAAGAATGGAAGATGAAGACATATGGAGAGGAATGGTATCCCGGCGATACGGTTAATCTCTCAATAGGTCAAGGATTTGTCGAGGTCACGCCCCTTCAGACTGCAAGATTCACGATGGCGGCGGCAAACGGAGGCTATCTGTATAAGCCTTATATAGTGAAAAAGATATATTCATCAGAAGGGCTTGAGATAAGAAAGCCGGTATGCGAAAGAAAGCTTCCAATAGACGGAAGACACTTGAGCGCTGTCAGGGAAGGCATGAGACAGGCAGTAGAATACGGTACGGCAAAAAGAGCCGCATCCAGATATGTATCCATAGCCGGAAAGACCGGCACTGCCGAAAATTTTCCTACCCCAGAAAACATTTGCCCCCTACGAAGCCCCAGAAACAGTAGTGACGATAATACTTGAAAAATCAGGAGGCTACGGCGGAGAATACTCTGCCGTAGCAGCAAGAAAAATATATGATTCCATATATGGAAGAGAATAATAAAGAAAAGGTGTGTAAAAACATGGAAAGCAACATAATGGACGAACTCAGATGGAGAGGCCTTATTGCCCAGACCACTGCAGAGGAAGAGCTGCATGAAAAGCTCGGAAAGGAAAAGATATCATGCTACTGCGGATTTGACCCTTCCGCATCATCACTTCATGTCGGCAATTTTCTTGCAATAATGCTTCTTGCCCATTTTCAGAGAGCAGGACACAGGCCTATAGCCCTTGTCGGAGGAGCCACAGGAATGATAGGCGACCCGAGCGGAAAATCAAAAGAGAGAAACCTTCTTAATGCGGAGACAGTCGCCCATAATGCCGAATGCATAAAAAAACAGCTCTCAAAATTCCTCAAATTTGACGACTCGCCTTCAGGAGCCGTGCTTGTAAACAACTACGACTGGATGAAGGATTACACATATCTTAATTTCCTCAGGGACATAGGCAGATATTTCAGAATAGGCGACATGCTTGCAAAGGAAAGCGTCAAGAACAGGATGGCCAGAGAAGAAGGCATATCATACACTGAATTCAGCTATCAGATACTTCAGGCATATGACTTTATGAAGCTCAACGAGGAATTCGGCTGCATACTCGAACTGGGCGGCAACGATCAGTGGGGAAATATAACTGCAGGCACCGAGCTTATAAGAAGAGTAAAAGGCTCAAACGCATACGGCCTTACAAATCCCCTTATAACAGGAGCAGACGGAAATAAGCTTGGAAAGACTGTCGCAGGAGCAGTATGGCTTGACAGGGAAAGAACCTCGCCATTCTCATTCTACCAGTTCTGGCTCAGGACAGACGACAGGGACGCCGTCAGATATCTGAAGCTTTTCACATTCCTTGAGAAGGAGGAAATAGAAGCCCTCGCAAAAAGCCTCGAGGAGAATCCCGAAAAAAGAGAGGCTCAGAAAAAGCTTGCATGGGAGCTCACAGCCGCAGTTCACGGGAAAGAGGATGCGGACAAGGCGGTCGCAGCCTCAGAAGTCCTTTTCGGAGGCGAAATCATTAACTTCACTGACAGCATGATTCAGGAAGTATTTTCGGAAGTCCCGACATCCCAGTCTTCAAGAGAAGTTCTCGGAACAATAAAGCTTACCGATCTGATAGCCTCCTCCGGAATAGCCGCATCAAAAGGAGCCGCAAGAAAGCTCATACAGCAGGGCGGCATCTATGTAAACAACAAAAGGGAATCAGCCTCGGACAGAATCATATCAAAAGAGGATCTTGCATCTGAAAATTACATAGTAATAAGAAGCGGCAAGAAAAATTATAGACTCATAAGATTCGAATAATAAGAAATTTTGTGCTATAATTACAAAAAATATTAAAGGGAGGGATTTATGAAGAAAATACATAAGAGCGGATTCACGATGATTGAGCTCATGGTCGTTATAGCCCTGATTGGCATTCTTGCGGGAGTCGGCATAAACGGCTTTGCTGACGGCAAGGCAAGACATGAATGCGAGTTTGAGGCAGGAAGAATAAGAGACTTTTTAAATGAAGGAAACTCCCAGTCCGCAAAGATCAGCCAGCCGATTCCGCTTCAGGTGGCAGACAAAAGCGAAGACCCAAAGATACATTCATACATTCTGGAAGCCTCAAAGACAAGCGACGGAGTCACCTTCTGGTCAGGAATAAAGCAGGGTACCGCCCACAGCTGTCCCCTTGGCAATGTAGACAGCTGTGAGCTGCTCACCTACCCTGCAACAGATCAGCTTATGAGCAGTACGCTTACACTAAACACAGCGCTTACAAAAATAGACGAAAAAACTCATCCTCATCTTGTACTCAGAGGAAGAAAACCCCCCTATGTTTCAAGTACAGGGGATATAAAGGAAACAGGCGGTGAAACAGACAGAATGCCTGTAATAAGAATCAGGAAAGGCCGCTATACAGCCCTTATCGCGCCTAAGACAGGCGGAAGCATAGCAATGTATATGGTAAAGACGGATAATAGCGGAACCCCTCCAGCAGGAGCAAAATATTTCACAATAAAATAAAAAAAAGAGGCTTGGAAAACAAGCCTCTTTTTTTATCTTAAATTATCTGCCGCCACAAATGGCTCCACACCAGCCCATAAATATTCTTTCCTGCATTCCGTACTGATGCTGCATAACCTGCATCTGAATCTCATATATGGCATTCTGAGTTTCCTGAATCATCTCCAGCATCTTTGCCCAATGCTTCTCAAGCTCCTGCTCAATAGCCATCATTGTTTCCTGAAACTGCTGATTGGCAAGCTCCATCTGCTTAAGAGCCTCAAGCTGCTCCTCGTATGTCATACCCTGGAACGGGGATGCACCCTGAGAAGCTGAAGCTCCGCCAGTCTCTGAGGTCTCGCTTCCAAGGCCTGCTCCGGGCATTCCGTCTTCCATGGAAGGACAGCCTGATTCTCCCTCAGCCTCTTCAGACTCTCCAGCCTGTCCGGCAGCTGGGGCTGCGCCTTCGGTCTTACCGTTCTGCTGAGTACCTTCGGTCTTACCTGCATTGCCAGACTGAGCCGTTTCTTCAGTTCCTTCGGTCTTGCCGTTCTGCTGGGTTCCCTCAGTCTTGCCGGCATTACCGGCCTTGCCTGCCTCTTCCGTCTGTCCGGGCTGAGACGAAATGAATACCTCGTCAGCAGCCTGAGTCTGAGTTTCCTCTGTCTGAGTCTTGGAAACTCCTTCCTTCTGCATTCCTACATGCTGGGCGTTCCTGACAAAGTCAGCATTGCTGATATTAGTGATGCCTGGATTCATAGGTCCGATTGTCATTAGTATAAACCTCCGCATTATATGCAAAAAATTGCTATATTATCCTATTAAAATTATATAACCTTTCACAAAAAAAGTAAATTATTTTATTGTGAACAAATTGTTAATCCTTCCCTAACATGCTCTCAGCCATGGCCATTGCACCGCCCGGCTTTCCAAGCCTGCGCTTTCCTTCAGCAGACATGGCCTCATATTTTTCCGAATCACCCATTATAGAAAGAATCTCCGAAGCGACAGCGTCAGAATCCTTGCGTACGACGGAAACGGCATCTCCAAGAAGCCCCTTCTGCCTCATCCTGTACCATCCCATTTTGTCATCCGCGATGGAATCAACTGCAACTACAGGCTTTCCACGACCTGCCTCCTGTTCATTTGTCGTTCCGGCCTGCCCTATAACGACAGAGCACGCTCTTAGAAGATCAGGCATTCCTGAATTATGGAAAACAATCTCGGCAGATCCATTCCTCATGGAATTTCTGTCCCTGTCAAAGCTCCATCCTGAGGCTTCGGCAAGAGCGGACGGGGAAATTGAAGGAGGTATTACCGAAGCATAGACGCCTCCAATCTCAGCAGTAAGCCTTTCCACAGCTCCGGCAATCACCGGAATATCAAGAATAGCGCTTTTTCTGCTTCCGGGAAGAACAGCGACAAGAGGCCCTTCCCTTCCCTCAAGAAAATCAATGCCTTCAGGCTCAAGACAGTCCATCATGGCATTTCCCGCAAATACCGCATTTTTTACTCCGCTTTTAAACAGGGATTCAGCCGTATGGGCGTCACGCAGAAAAACCTTTTCAAAGCATGACTTCATAATATGCTTCTCAAAAGCGTTATGAGGGGAAACATAATCGGATTTTGCCGTGGCTATCATTATCTTTCTCGTCCTTCCTCCGAAGAGGGCGGCAAGAAGGGCAGGATAGATATCGCCAACGGTCGCAATCGCTCCGACCTTTCCAGAAAATTCCCTTATTATGGAAATCTGCTTAATGGTCAGGCCTGCAAGACCGCTTTTAAAATCATTTATGAGATTTCCGAGATTTCCTGGAATTACCCCTCCTGAAGGCATGGCCTCCCTTGTTCCCAAAATCTCACATTTCACAGATTCATACGAAGCTCCGCTTCCCACAATAGGAACGGCATATATTAAAGATTCCGAATCTATTCTTTTCAAAGCCCTTATAATGCTGAGGGTAATTGAATCCTCTCCAAGACCATTGCTTATAAAAAGATACTTATTCAATCCTGCGCCTCCGGAAAAACATGCCTGAACGAAACGATTTTTTTAGAATCCGAATCTATCCTTATTTCAGCATACGACAAGCCGAATGCTCCTGAATGAATAATCGGGATTCCGCATGCATATACAGGCTCCTTGAATTTAAGATGAGAATGCCCTGCAAGAATAAGATCAATAAAAGGACATTCCTCCGCCGTCTCTATATCCTCCTTCAGTCCGGAATGTGAGAGGAGGATTCTAAAATCAGCGCCAGAAATATCCTTTTTTATTTTATTTAAAGCTTCAGAATATCCAATAAACCTGCTTCCCGCAAAAAACGAAAGCGGCTCTGTCCCTTTTCCGTAAAACTGTATTGGGGCAAGTCCTATTACTGCAATTTTAAATCCATGCCTTTCAATATTAATAAAAGGCACAATGCCGTCTATAGGGGTTTCAAATATTACATTTGCGGCAAGAATAGGGAAAGATGCCTCAGCAGCTCTCATCCGGACTATATTTTTAAAATAGCTGTATTCCCTGTTTCCCATTGCCATTGCAGAAAATCCAATATTTTTCATCTCCGACAGAATAGGCTCACGAAAATTAAAGAGGGTACAGCTGCCCTTTATCGCGTCACCGCTGTCAAGTATAATATTATCACCCGAAGGATTAGGAATAATATCGAATATTCCTCTTCTTCCATGAAGATCCGTGGTATGAATGATATCTAAAATCATGCCTTAGACGCAATAAAATAAGGAAGAAAGCCTAAAGCGGCTCCGGCAACGAATCCGGCTATGCCGGCGGAAACAGCCCTGCCCATATCGAAAAATCCGTAATTTGCGATAAAGGCAAATACAAAGCCCAGAATGGCAAAAGAACCTACTATAATAGCCTTTGATTTAGCCGCATCCGCAGCCTGATCACGGGTTGTATCGGCTGCCTCTGCATCAGGGGCATTCTGTGCAGGCATTTTTTTTCCAGCAGGCTCTAATTTTTCCTTAAGTGACGATATTGCCGGATTCTGAATTTTATTCTTTTTAAATCTCTTACTCTGATAGGATTTCATTAATATACTCCGCAGCCCGTTGAACAGCGCCTTCCCTGCCAAGGGCAGTCCTTACCTCATCAAGGACCTGAATCCTTTCGGCGCGCTCGGGCGAATCATCAATAATTTTAAGCAATTCGTCAGCAAGCCTTTCAGCAGTAACCTCTGTCTGAAAAATCTCCGGAATCGCTTTACGCTGTATGACAAGATTCGGAAGGGCAAACATCGGCACCTTCATCATAAGCATTTTACCCAGTATCCAGTCCGGCCATGCAAGCTTGTAGACGACAGCCATAGGAACCCCAAGAACAGACGCTTCCAAAGTCGCAGTACCGGAAGCCGTTATGGCGGCATCAGCATACTTAAGAGCCATATAGCTGCCGCCGTCTGTTATCCTGTATGGCGCTTTAAATGAAGCAGGAATATGCCGTTCAATCAGCTTCCTCATATCCGGAGATGAAGCCGGTATTACGAAAAAAATATCCTTCCTTTTCTCATGAGCAATCGTCATTGCCCCGATATAAGGCTTCATAAGCGAATTAATCTCCTGAGGCCTGCTGCCGGGCAGGAAAGCTGCTATCTTGCAGCCGGCAGGAAATTCCGGATCAGGCAAATCTCTTGTCTTTTCAGAAATTATATCGAGAAGCGGATGTCCAAAATGTCTGAAAGGGATGCCGAATTCTTCAAAAGTCCTGACCTGAGAATCAAACACAGGAATAAGATAGGATGATACTGAGGCAATTTTTTCAGCCCTTTCCCTCTTTTTGCACCATGCTGACGGGGGAAAATAATATACGGTCTTAAAGCCTTTCTC